>CANSLE010000126.1 GCA_947647645.1 uncultured Microbacterium sp. | reverse complement strand
GGTCGCGAGTGGGTGCTCGTCGCGGCGGGGGCGGCGATCTCGACCGCCGCGGTCGCGGCGTCGGTGACCGCGGGCACGTGGAACTTCATCCTCGGCCCGCGGTGAGCGGCAGCTCGACGACCCGACGCGCGAGCGCCTCCTCGACGACCAGCTCGGTGATCAGCCCGGCCGCCAGCGCGCCGCGCAGCGCGTCGATCTTCGACAGACTCGACACGGCGCAGAGCCGGCGCGGGATGCGCCGGATCACATCGAAGCCCGGTCCGCTGGAGCGGTCGTTCAGCCCGATGCCGGACGTCGAGCCGTCCAAGCGGTAGAACACCGTGGCGCAGTCCCCGACGACGCCGTCGCGCAGCAGCACGCGCAAGTCCTCGCCGGTGAGGTAGCCGCCCGCGTAGACGTGCGACGGGACGTCCGCCTGGGGTGAGCCGAGTCCGAAGACGAACACCTGCACCCGCGCCTGCGCGTCGAGCACACGTCGGATGGAGCGTTCCCGCCAGAGCAGCTGCTTCGTGTGCGGGTCGTCGAAGAGGGCCGGCACGGGGAACTGTTGGACGTCCGTGCCGAAGGCCTGGCCGAACCTCTCCAGGATCGCGCCCGAGTAGCTGATGCCCGACGTCGATTCGTTGGCGGCCCCGTTCATCTGCACGATCTGCGAGTCGTGCAGGCGCTTGGTCGGGAGGTGGCGTGCAATCGCCGACACCGTCGCGCCCCACGCGATGCCGATGCTCGCCTGCGGATCGAGGGTGGTGGACAGCACGTGCGCTGCTGTGCGCGCCGTGCGCTCCAGGCGCTCGGCATCCGTCGATCGCGGCGGCGTGCTCACGACGTGGACGGAGATGCCGTACCGCTCGGCGAGGCGGCGGGCGACGACGCTCGTCGCCTCCTGCGGGGAATGCACGGTGATCTCGACGAGGCCGATGTCGCGGGCGTGGGCAAGCAGGCGCGAGATCGAAGAGCGCGACATCTTCATCTCGGCGGCGATCTGCTCCATCGTCCGGTCCTGCACGTAGTAGAGCTGGGCGGCGCGGAGGGCGTCGCGCGCCCGCGCGTCGGAATCGAGGTCCGTGGTCACGTGTCCTCCTCGTCGTGCACATTCGTGCAGGCTTCGGCCTACCATGCACTTATGTTCAGATGCGTTGCGCGTTCGTTCACCGGCGTTTCAGTGTAGATCCGTACCACCGTGAAAAACGCGCGACGACCCACGTCGACGCTGCGGAAGGAAGAGCGATGACCGAGTCGAAGACGACCAACCGTCCGAACATCCAGGCCCTGAAGGACCGCCCCCACGCCGATGTCCTCGTCATCGGGGGAGGCATCAACGGCATCGCGACGTTCCGCGACCTCGCGCTGCAGGGGATCGATGTCGCGCTCGTCGAGCGCGACGACTACGTCAGCGGAGCCTCGTCGGCCTCCAGCCACATGATCCACGGCGGCGTCCGCTACCTGGAGAACGGCGAGTTCCGCCTCGTCAAGGAGTCGGTCACCGAGCGCAACCGCCTCGTCCGCAACGCACCCCACTTCGTCAAGCCGCTGCCGACGACCATCCCCATCCACCGCACGATCTCCGGCGTCCTCACCGCGCCCTTCCGGCTGCTCGTCACGCACGGACGCGGCAAGCCCCGAGAGCGCGGCGCCCTGCTCATCAAGCTCGGCCTCGTCATGTACGACACCTTCTCCCGCGACGGCGGCGCCGTGCCGCGTCACCGTTTCCGCGCCCGGCGCCGGTCGCGCGAGCTGTTCCCCGACCTCGACGACCGCTTCCGCTACACCGCCACCTATTACGACGCCTCGATGCACGACCCCGAGCGGCTCGCGCTCGACGTCCTCCGCGACGGCGCCCGTGAGGAGTCCGCGCGTTCCGCCAACTACGCGCCCGTCGTGGGAGCCGACGGCGCCGCCGTGATCATCCGCGACGCGGTCACCGGCGACGAGTTCCCGTTCAGCGCCGACGTCATCGTCAACACGAGCGGCCCGTGGACGGACATCACCAACAGCGCGCTCGGCGCCCCCACCCGCTTCATGGGGGGCACGAAGGGCTCCCACATCGTTCTCGACAACCCCGAGTTGCTCGAGGCCACCCGCGGCAACGAGATCTTCTTCGAGGCCGCCGACGGCCGCATCGTGCTGATCTACCCGTTGAAGGGCCGGGTGATGGTCGGGACGACCGATATCGACGCCGACCCCGCGACGCCCACCGTCTGCACCGACGACGAGATCTCGTACTTCTTCGACCTGATCGCACAGGTGTTCCCGCGGATCACGGTCGACCGCGCGCAGATCGTGTACACCTTCTCCGGCATCCGCCCGCTGCCCCGCCACGACGACGTCGCCCCCGGGTTCGTGTCCCGTGACTACCGCATCGAGAAGGCGCGTCTGGGAGGCGCGGCCGGCGTACCGGTCATGAGTCTCGTCGGCGGCAAGTGGACCACCTTCCGCGCGCTCGCCGAGCACCTGTCGACGGAGGTGCTGGCCGCCCTCGGGCGCCCGCGCCGCATCTCGACGCTCGATCTGCCGATCGGCGGCGGCGCCGGATACCCGCGCACCGACGCCGACCGCAGACGCTGGCTGGACGCGCACCGGGGAGCGCACACCGTCGCGTTCGCCGATCGGATGCTGGAGCGCTACGGCACCTACGCGTCCGAGGTCCTCGGCGCCCTGCCGGTGACGCAGCGGCCGCTCGCCCACGCCGCGGGGTACTCGGTCGAGGAGATCGCCTTCCTCGCGGGCCGTGAGGAGGCGGTGACCTTGATCGACCTCCTGCTGCGCCGCACGCACATCGCCTTCGTCGGCGGCGTCACGGAGGCCACGCTCACCGAGGTCGCCGACGCCGCCGCGCCGGTGCTCGGGTGGGATGCCGACGCCGTCCGCGCCCAGGTCGTCGATGCGGCACGGGTGCTGCAGGAGCGCCATCGCATCGACGTGCAGACCTCCCACCTGGCACCATCGGCGTCGTGAGGAGTGCCCTCTAGATCCGGCGCGGCCTGACGCCGGCATCCCCTCAGGCCATCCCTCCCGCAGGGCGACGTCGCCCTGCGGAACATCTGCAGAAAGGTCAATGCTGACATGCACGACATCAATCTCGGGCTCTACTTCGTGTCAGAGCTCGTCGGGACGGCGATGCTGCTCCTGCTCGGCGGTGGCGTCGTCGCCAACGTCATCCTCGCGAAGTCGAAGGGCCTCGGCGGCGGCACCCTGATGATCAACTGGGGCTGGGGTCTCGCCGTGTTCGCGGGTGTGCTCGCCTCGTCGTACTCGGGGGCGCAGCTGAACCCCGCCGTGTCGATCGCTCTTCTGATCGCGGGCAAGATCGGCGCCGCGCAGTTCTTCGTCGCGATCGCCGCGCAGCTCGTCGGTGCGTTCATCGGCGCCGTGCTCTGCTGGCTGGCCTACCGTCAGCACTTTGACGAGGAACCGGACGCGGCGACCAAGCTCGGCGTCTTCTCCACGGGCCCCGCGATCCGCTCCTACGGCTGGAACCTCGTCACCGAGGTCATCGGCACCTTCGTCCTCGTGTTCGTCATCTTCGCCTTCGCCGACTACGGCGACGTGCAGATCGGCGTCCCCGGGGCCCTCGGCCCGCTCACCGCCGTTCCCGTCGCGCTCCTCGTGGTCGGCATCGGCGCGTCGCTCGGTGGCCCCACCGGCTACGCCATCAACCCCGCTCGCGACCTCGGTCCGCGCATCGCCCACGCGATCCTCCCCATCAAGGGCAAGGGCTCCAGTGACTGGTCCTACGCGTGGGTTCCCGTCGTCGGGCCCCTCCTCGGCGGAACGCTCGCCGCGCTCGCCGCTCCCGCTCTGCTCCACCTCGCCCACGCCTGATCCCCGACCACATCGAGACAAGGACGTCATCCCATGAGTGACTACATCATCGCCCTCGACCAGGGCACGACCTCGAGCCGTGCCATCATCTTCGACAAGAAGGGATCGATCGTCTCCACCGGACAGAAGGAGCACGAGCAGATCATGCCGCGCGCCGGCTGGGTGGAGCACGACCCGATCGAGATCCGCGACAACATGCGCGAGGTCATCGGCATCGCGCTCGGCCGCGCGAACCTGACCCGCCACGACATCGCGGCGATCGGCATCACCAACCAGCGTGAGACCGCGGTCGTGTGGGACAAGAACACCGGCATCCCCGTGTACAACGCGATCGTCTGGCAGGACACCCGTACCCAGCCGATCGTCGACCGCCTCGCCGGCGAGGCGGGCGTGGAGCGCTACAAGGACATCGTGGGTCTGCCGCTGGCGACGTATTTCTCGGGCACCAAGATCGTCTGGATCCTGGAGAACGTCGAGGGCGCGCGCGAGAAGGCCGAGGCCGGTGACCTGATCTTCGGCACGACCGACACGTGGGTGCTCTGGAACCTCACCGGCGGTCCCAGCGGCGGCGTGCATGCCACCGACGTGACCAACGCATCGCGAACGCTCTTCATGGACTTGAAGACTCTGCAGTGGCGTGACGACATCCTCGCCGACTTCGGCGTGCCGCGCTCGATGATGCCCGAGATCCGCTCCTCCAGCGAGGTCTACGGCGAGGCGCGCGACACGTCGCTGCTGCGCGAGACGCCGGTCGCCGGCATCCTCGGCGACCAGCAGGCGGCGACGTTCGGCCAAGCCGCCTTCGACGCCGGCGAGAGCAAGAACACCTACGGCACCGGCAACTTCCTCATCTTCCAGACGGGGACCGAGATCGTGAAGTCGGAGAACGGCCTGCTCACCACCGTCGGCTACAAGCTCGGCGACGGACCCGCGCACTACGCGCTGGAGGGTTCGATCGCCGTCACCGGATCGCTGATCCAGTGGCTGCGCGATCAGCTGGGCATCATCTCCTCCGCCCCCGAGGTCGAGGAGCTCGCCGCCAAGGTCGAGGACAACGGCGGCGTGTACTTCGTGCCCGCGTTCTCGGGCCTGTTCGCGCCCTACTGGCGGCCCGACGCCCGCGGCGCGATCGTCGGCCTCACCCGCTTCGCGAACCGCAACCACATCGCGCGGGCTGCGCTGGAGGCGACCGCGTTCCAGACGCGCGAGGTGCTGGATGCCGTCAACGCCGACTCGGGCGTGGACCTCACCGAGCTGAAGGTCGACGGCGGCATGATCGCCAACGACACCCTCATGCAGTTCCAGGCCGACATCCTCGGGGTGCCGGTCGTCCGCCCCGTCGTCGCCGAGACGACGGCGTTGGGAGCGGCCTACGCGGCCGGTCTCGCCGTGGGCTTCTGGAACGACCTCGACGAGCTGCGCGCCAACTGGCAGGAGGACAAGCGCTGGACGCCCAACGACGACGTCGCCGAGCGTGAGCGTCAGCTGCGCCTGTGGAAGAAGGCCGTCACCAAGTCGATGGACTGGGTCGACGCCGACGTGAACTGATCTCACCCCGCGATTGCCCGGATCGGGGTCGCATACGGTCGCCTCTCGCGAGGCATGACGGCCGTATGCGACCCCGATTGCGTGTCCGCGGGCGAGAGATCAGGTCGCGTTCCAGAGGTCGCGATAGAACCGCATTCGCTCGGCATCCGGGGCGATGCCGTAGGCGTCCAGCAGTGCGCCTTCCCAGCCCGGACCGTAGTTCCACTCCGTGCTCATCGCCGCCACCGCGAT
This sequence comes from uncultured Microbacterium sp., assembly GCA_947647645.1. Classification (GTDB taxonomy): domain Bacteria; phylum Actinomycetota; class Actinomycetes; order Actinomycetales; family Microbacteriaceae; genus Microbacterium. The sequence goes on along the minus strand of CANSLE010000126.1, from coordinate 1,367 downwards.
GTCGGCCCACCGGTCGGCCACGCCCAGTGCGCCGAGGTCGACGTGCCCGCTCCAGCGCCCTTCGTCGGCGACGAGCGTGTTCGGGCAGCAGGCGTCGCCGTGGCACACCACCAGTCGGTCGACGGGGGGAGCGTCGCTGAGCGCGAGGGGCAGGCGGATGCCGCGGCGCCGTGCCGCCCCGATGCGCGCCGGCACCGACCAGTCGAACGGGCAGCCCGCGACCGGTAGGGCGTAGTGAAGTGCGCGCAGTCCCGTCCCGACCGCGGCCACGGCTGTCGCCGGCTCGACGATCCACCGGGGATCGACCGCCGACAGGCCCGGCAGCGCGCGCGTCACGAGCCACTCGTGATCGCCTTCCTCGCCGTGGGCGACGACCTCGGGTACCGGTGTGTGAGCGCGAGCCCACGTCAGACGCGCCGCCTCCGCGGCCATCGTGGTCTCCGCGTTGCGGGGTCCGTACTTGAGGTAGCGGCCGTCGTCGGTGCGGAAGGTCACTCCGCCGACCGTGTTGCGCCAGACCGGCGTGAGTGCGGCGCCCGCCGCGAGTGTGCGCACCAGCTCCGGGACCTCGATGTCGTCGCGGGGGATGCTCACGGCATCCATCCTGCCCCTCGCCGCGGCGGCGCGGGCATGGTGAGATGGGCTGTGCCCGTCTCTTCCCGCCGTGTCGGCGCTCTCACCGCCCTCGATGACGCCGACGGGCCCGCGCTCGCCCTCGGGGATGCCGCAGCCCGTCATGTCCGCCTGCGTCCCGACGGCCTTCAGCCCGCGCTCGGCGACGCTCCCGCGGGCTTCGTGCCCTGGGCGCAGGTGCGTGTCGTCGTCGCCGACGTCCCGACGACGTGGTGGCCGCATCCCGCCCTCGGCGACACCCTCGTGCCGCTGATCGAGGGCATCTTCGGCGGCTCATCGGGCGACATCGCCGAGACGCCGACCTTTCCCGTCCGAGTCACGACCGACGACGGCGCGGTGCTGGAGTGGCGGGCGACGCCGCACTACCTCTCCGGCTATCGGCGGCGGGATGCCGCGCTGGCCGGGCGCCTCGTCGAACATCTGGTCGCCGCGCCGAACGCACGCGTGCTGCTCGCGCGTCCCGACGACGTGCTGTCGCGACTGGGGGAGATCCTCCGCTCACGCTGAGAGAGCGTGCTGAGACGTAGTTCCGCGTATGCTGGGACTCCGTAGCACGATCCGTCGCTGGGTGACGGGACCGGTCCGGACTTCGAAGGAGAATCCATGGACATCGTCGGCGCATCCGCTCTCGTGACCGGCGGGGCCAGCGGTCTCGGCCTGGCCACCGCACGACGGCTGGCCGACGGCGGCGCCCACGTCGTGATCGTCGACCTCGCCTCCTCCGCCGGCGCCGA
>CANSLE010000125.1 GCA_947647645.1 uncultured Microbacterium sp. | reverse complement strand
ACGCGTGACGCGTCGGGCGGAAGCTGGACATGCAGGGCAGTGCCCTAGCGCACGAACACGCCGAGCAGTGCCAAGAGCGAGACGCAGTCCAGGCGCCCACCCCAGCGCACCGCCGCGCAGACGTCCGGATGAGTGCCGGCGGGCGCGTAGCGGTCACGGCGCAGTCGGAGGAGCCGGCCCTCTCGGACGGCAGCGGTGATCTGGCGGCCGGTGATGCCGGCGGCGACCAGGTCGGTGCGCCGCCACAGTGTCAACGGGGCATCGGGCGGGAGGGCGGGTCTCGTCGGGCGTGGATACATGCGGGCACTCTGCCGCTGCGAGCTCCTCCACACGTCCCGAAGCGGTCGGGTTGTGGGCGAACTCCTCCGCACCCGCGGTTGGGGAGGAAGAGGCGAAGCCGGCGGGCGCGGCCGCTGCCCGGGCACAACTCCGGAGTTCGCTGCTCGTTGTCTCGTCGTCTCGTCGGTTCGCGCCGGGAAAGGCGGAGTCTCCGGAGTTACGAACCCTGGCGCAAGCCGACGGGGTGGTCCCGGGCAGAGCCGGGCCGCGGTCCGGCGGGGAGTAGGCGCCGGCCGCGGGGCGGCTCAGGGGAGGGCGCGGACCAGCTCGCCCACCCGCTGCACGACGACGGCCTCGACCTCCGCGGCGGTCGTGGTGGGGGTGCCGTCGCCGGACTGCGGGCCGTAGTCGCCGAAGGACGCGTGGGAGGCGCCGGGGAGCTCGACCAGCACCGCGTCGGCGGGGAGGTTGTGGCGGGCATCGGTGATCTTCTGCGGCGTCGACAGGCCGTCCTCCGATCCCGCGAGGCTCAGGGTCGGCAGGGTCGTCCCGGACAGGTCGTTCGCGCAGTAGGAGGCGAACAGCACGAGGCCGTCCGCGTCGCCGGCGAGCTGGCAGGCGCGGACCCCGCCGAGCGAGTGGCCGCCGACGAGCCACCGGCCGGTCCCGGGGGCGAGATCGGTGAAGGACGACAGGCCGCGGGGGTCGAAGAACGCGAGGTTCAGCCACGGCTTGGTGATGATCACCGTGACGTCGTCCTCCGTGACGAGACCGGACAGGATGGCCGCGTACGCCCACGGGTCGACCTTCGCCCCCGGGATGAACACGAGCCCGGTCGCGCTCTGACCGGATGCCGGTGCCAAAACGATGCCGGCCGTGTCGTCGCTGATCGCGACTCGAGCATCGGCGCGCACCGTCGCCAGCGGCTCGGGCTCGGCCCCCATGACGCCGACCTGGCTCCACACCAACACGCCGGCCACGGCCGCGACCACGAGACCGCCGAGAACGCCGAAGACCCACCGCCACACGTGGTGGCGGTGGGTCTTCGGCGTCATGGTTCCAGTCTACGGGCGGCCCGTGGGCGGCCGGTGGGCGGCCGGTCAGAGGCCGGTCAGAGGCCGGACTGCCTCCGGCGGACAACCGCCTCGACGGGTGCGAACAGCGGGTGCGACGATTCCAGACCCGTGACCGCGGCGGTGAAGGTCGCGGCATCCTCATCGCGGAGGCGCCGCTGTAGCTCGACGGACTGCTCGTCGTCGGCGTCGTCGAACTCGAGCGCCGCGCCGATCGCCTCGACGAGGGCGGCGGTCGACAGCCCCCGCTCGGCGGCGGATGCCGCGGGCCCGACGAACCGTTCGTGACGGGAGAGCTTGCGCAGCGGCTGCCGACCGACACGGCCGACGGTGTCGGGCAGCGCGGGGTTGGCGAAGCGGCGGAGGATGGTGGCGCGGTAGTCGGCGAGGTCGGCGGCATCCCACCCGCGGGTGGCCACCAGCAGGGCCGAGGTCTCCTCGAGGGCGGCGCCGACCTTTTCGGCGATGACCGGGTCGGCCAGCGCGTCGGAGATCCTCTCGATGCCGGCGCGGGCACCGAAGTACGCGGTCGCGGCGTGGCCGGTGTTCACGGTGAAGAGCTTTCGCTCGATGTACGGCGCGAGGTCGTCGACGAAGTGCGCGCCGGGGATGTGCGGCGGGGTGTCGCCGAACGGGGGACGCTCGATCGCCCACTCGAAGAACGGCTCGACGGTCACGTCGATGCCGGCGCCCTCCGGCTGAGCCGGGACGATGCGGTCGACCGCGGTGTTGGCGAACACGGCGCGGCCGCTCACGGCATCCCACGCGTCACCCGCCTGGTCGCGGATCTCGTCGCGGAGGGTGTCGGTCGCGCCGATCGCGTTCTCGCAGGCCATGACCTGCAGCGGCGGGAGCGCCGGGTCGCGCAGTGCCAGCCCGGCGAGGATGTGGGGCGCGACGAAGCGCAGGATCGTCGGGCCGACGGCGGTGGTCACGACGTCTGCCGTCGCGATCTCGTCGATCAGTGCCTGTGCGTCGGTCTCGCTGTTGATCGCGCGGAAGCCGGTGACGACCGTGTCGGTGCCGCCGTCGCCGACCTCGTGGACGGTGTACTCGTCGGCCGCGTTGATCGCGTCGACCAGGGATGCCGCGACATCCGAGAACACGAGGTCGTACCCGCCCTCGTGCAGCAGGAGCCCGACGAAGCCCCGGCCGATGTTGCCGGCGCCGAAGTGGACGGCCTTCATCAGTCGTTCACCGACGACAGCAGCGCGACGAGGTCCTCGGGCGAGGAGGCGGCCTTCAGGCGGTCGACCTCCTCGTCCTCCGAGAAGATCAGCGCGATCTGCGACAGGATGTCGAGGTGCTCGTCGCCCTTGCCGGCGATGCCGACGACGAAGCTGACCTTCTCGCCGTCCCAGTCGACGCCGCCGTCGTAGCGGACGAACGAGAGGGCCGAATCGAGGATCGCGTCCTTCGTCTCGTTCGTGCCGTGGGGGATGGCGAGCTCGTTGCCCATGTAGGTCGACACGGTCTGCTCGCGCTGACGCATCGCGTCGAGGTACGCGGGGGTGACCGCCCCTGCGGCCTCGAGGATGTCGGCCGCCTCCCGCATCGCCTCTTCCTTGGTGGCCGAACCGGAGTGGATCCGGACCTGGCCGACGTTCAGTACGTCGCGTGACATGTCGTCCTCGTCTCTGTTGGTGGCGCCGTCCCGGTCAGGGTACGTCGCGATGGTTGTGCATCGGGCGAGCGCCGCGGGGACGGGGCATCGCGCCATCCGTCCCCGCGGCGGCCGCGGGGCCCGACCTGATCAGGCCGTGTCGTTGTGCTGGCGGACGACCAGGTCCACGACCTCGTCGTACTTCGGCGAGTTCATGAAGTTGTCCACCGACACGTGGGTCGCGTTCGGCGTGCGCCCACGGGCGCGGTCGGTCAGCTGCTGCTGCGTGATCACGAGGTCCTCGCTGCCGTCGAGGTTCGCGATCGCCTTGTTCGTGACCGAGACGTCGTCGACGCCGGCCTTCTTGATCTTGTTTCGCAGCACGCTCGCGCCCATCGCCGACGAGCCCATGCCCGCGTCGCAGGCGAACACGATGTTCGTCACGCGCCCGACGGTGTCCACGGTTCCCGTCGCGACGGCGTCCGCCGCGCGGTCAGCCGAGAACGACGACTGGTCGCCCTCGGCGGCGGCGTTCGCCGCCGCACCCGCCCGCAGGTTGGCGAGGGTGTCGGAGCTCTTGCCCTTGTTCGCCTCGGTCTGCGCGATCGCCGCCTCGAAGGACGCGCTCGACTCCGCCTCTGCGGCGAGGTCGCGCTTGCGCGAGGCGCGCAGGATGACGCCGGCGACGAGGAAGGTCACCGCCGCGGCCAGGATCACCGACAGGTACACGACGACCAGGTTTCCCGCGCCGGGGCCGATCGCCGCCGCGGTCACGGCGATGATGCTGCCGGGCGCCGCTGGGAAGGCGAGCCCGCCGGACAAGACCATGTTCGTCGTGACGCCGGTCGCGCCGCCCGCGATGAGGGCGAGGATCGTCATCGGCTTGCTCAGCGCGTACGGGAAGTAGATCTCGTGGATGCCGCCGAAGAACTGGATGATGATCGCTCCGGGGGCCGAGGCCTTCGCCGCGCCCACGCCGAAGAACGTGAAGGCGAGCAGCAGGCCGAGACCGGGACCGGGGTTCGCCTCGATGAGGAACAGGATCGACTTGCCCGCCTCGGTCGCCTGCTGGATGCCGAGAGGCGTGAACACGCCGTGGTTGATGGCGTTGTTGAGGAACAGCACCTTGGCCGGTTCGACGATGATCGACAGCAGCGGCAGCAGGTTCACGCTGACGAGCCACCCGACGACGCCACCGAGGAACGTGCTGATGCCGAGCATGACCGGCCCGAAGGCGAAGAACCCCACGATCGCGAGGATCATGCCCAGGATGCCGGCGGAGAAGTTGTTCACCAGCATCTCGAAGCCGGGGCGGATCTTGCCGTCCCAGAGCTTGTCCATCTGCTTGGTGATCCAGGCCGCCAACGGTCCCATGATCATCGCGCCGAGGAACATCGGGATGTTCGTGCCGACGATGACGCCCATCGTCGCGATCGTCGCGACGACGCCACCGCGCTCGCCGTAGACCATGCGACCGCCGGTGTTGGCGATCAACAGCGGCAGCAGGTAGGTGACCATCGGGCCGACCAGACCCACGTACGCGGCGACGTCGCCGCTGGCCAGCGCCGTCATGGCGCCGTTCCAGCCGATCTCGGCCGCGTTCCCGCCGCCGCCGATGATCTCGGCGACGGGGGACCAGTGCCAGCCGAAGGGGCTCTCCGCGCCGAAGAACCCCTTCGAGATGAAGAGCATTGTGATGAAGCCCCACGCGATGAAGGCCGCGATGTTGGGCATGATCATGCCCGACAGGAAGGTGCCGAACCGTTGCACGCCGATGCGTGCGCGGTTCACCCCCGTGGATGTCGTGGACGCCGTTGTCATTGTCGTGTGTTTCCCTTCGTGTGGGCTCCGCCGTCAGGCGGAGGTCTCTGCAGCGGCCTGCGCCGCCGCACGTGCGGATGCCGCGTCATCGGCGGCGAGGGCTGCCGCGGCGATGCGCTCGGCATCCTCGCGGGTGTGCTGGAGAAGCGATGCGCGCACGTCGGCCAGCGCGGTGGGCGCCATCGACAGCGTCGTCGCACCGAGGCCGACCAGCACGACGGCCAGCAGCGGGTCGGCCGCGGCCTCGCCGCAGATGCCGACGGGCTTGCCGTTGGCCTTGCCGCCGTCGGCGGTCATCTTGATCAGCTGCAGGACCGCGGGGTGCCACGGGTCCTGATACGACGCGACCGAACCGAGCAGACGGTCGGCGGCGAGCGTGTACTGCGTGAGGTCGTTGGTGCCGATCGAGGCGAAGTCCGCGATCTGCAGGATGCGCTTCGCCTGGATCGCCGACGAGGGCACCTCGACCATGACGCCGGCGGTCTTGATGCCGTACTCCTTGGCGAGCGTCACGAAGTAGTCGGCCTCTTCGACGGTGGCCACCATCGGCGCCATCACCCAGAGGTCGGCGTCGGTCGCGGCATCCGCATTGGCGAGGGCCGTCAGCTGCTCACGCAGGATGTCCTCGCTCGCGCGGAGGGCGCGAAGGCCGCGCAGACCGAGGGCAGGGTTGTCCTCGTGTGCGTCGTTGAGGAAGGCGAGGGGCTTGTCGGCGCCGGCGTCGAGCGCGCGGACGACGACCTTCTTGCCCGGGAACGCCTGCAGCAGCTCGGTGTACGACGCGGTCTGCTCGTCCACGGTCGGCGCCTGGGTGGCCGACAGGAAGAGGAACTCGGTGCGGAACAGTCCGACGCCCTCGGCGCCGAGTTCGACCGCCTCGGCCGCACCGCCCGGCTTGCCGAGGTTGGCCAGGAGCGGCACCGCGGAGCCGTCCTTGAGCGCACCCGGTGTGAGCGGGGCGGATGCCGCGGCGGCACGGGCGTGGGCGCGGTTCTGGGCCTGGGCCCGCTCGTCCTCTGTCGGGTCGACGGTCACGACGCCCTTCGCGGCATCCACGATCACGGTCTGGCCGTCGACGAGGTCCTTCGCGGCGGCGGCGCCGACGATCGCGACGATCGACTTCTCACGCGCCAGGATGGCGGTGTGCGAGGTCGGACCGCCATCGGTCGTGACGAGCGCGAGCACCTGGTCCAGGTCGAGCAGGGCCGTGTCCGCGGGAGCGAGGTCCTTCGCGACGAGCACGAACGGGTGGCCGGGGTCGGGGACGCCCGGGGCGGGCAGGCCCCGCAGGCGGGCGATCACGCGCTGCGCGACGTCGTCGAGGTCCGCGGCGCGCTCGCCGAGGTAGCCGCCCATCGCGGCGAGAGTGTCGCGGAAGCTCGCGAACGCCTCGTGGACGGCGTACTCGCCCGTCCTGCCCGCGTTCACGCGCGTCGAGACCTCGGTGTCGAGCGTGGGGTCCTCCGCCATCATCGCCTGAGCCTCGAGGACATCGCGCGCCAGGCCGCCGGCCTTCGAGCCGCGCTCTTCGAGCTCTCGGGCGACGGCCGAGACGGCCTCGCGCACACGGGCGAGCTCCTCGTCGGGCGTCAGCGTGCTGGGGGCATCCGAGGGGGCGGGCAGCGGGTCGGCCATGCGGGCGACGGGGCCCTGGGCGACGCCCAGTCCGATACCCACTCCACGGAGTTCACTCATCTTCGGGTCTCTCTTTCGGTTCAGTTCTCGTCGTAGTCGGTCGTGAGCAGCTCGGCGAGGGCGTCGAGCACGGCGTTGGCGTTCTCGCCGTCGGCGATGAGGGTGACGTAGTCGCCCTTCTCCGCGCCGAGCGAGATCACGCCGAGGATGCTGGCGGCGTTGACCGCGGCGCCCGAGCCTTTGGAGATCGTGACGGGCAGACCGGAGTCCTTCACCGCCTGCGCGAACAGCTTCGCGGGGCGGGCGTGCAGTCCGTTGGACGATCCGATGCGGATCGTGCGCGACACAGGGCTCATGCGGGGTTCCTCTCCGTCGAAGCGGGCGGTTCTGTGGATGTGGACAGGGCCTCGTCGACCAGCGCGAGGGTGCGCGTGCCGTGGAGGTCGCTGTAGATGTCGGGTGGAAGGAGGATCACGCGCGCGAGGCGCGGCGCCGCGTGACGGCGGATGCGGTCCAGGCTGTCGCGCAGGTGAGGGCCGACGAGCACCACGTCTGCGGCATCGATGTCGATCGGGAGCGACTGCTCGGTGCCGGCGACGGCACTGAGCTCACGCCCGGCCGCCTG
>CANSLE010000124.1 GCA_947647645.1 uncultured Microbacterium sp. | reverse complement strand
GGCGCGCGGGCACGGCGGGCGGACTCGCCGGCGCGGGGGAGGTCGTCGGCGACGTGGGGGCGGGAGCGGGCCCGTTCTCGATGGCGTCGGCGGCGGCGTGGGAGGCGGCCACCCACGCGGACGGGAGCGGTGCATAGCCGGGCGGGAGCTCGCCGATCCCGACACCCGCGGTCTGCCCGGCGCCGGCGGCGTAGCGGATGAAGGCCGCGTAGTCCTTTCGGAGCCCGGTGCTCAGAAGTGCCGGGTTCGCTGCCGCGTAGACCGGCACCGCGAGCGGGTACGCCGACATCGACGCCCGCGCGGCCTCCGAGGCCGGATCGAGGGTCCGTACCGAGGGAGCACCGTCCCTCGGTGTCATGATCGCGGCGGCGGCCAGCAAGGACGTCGTCGTCGGCGTCACGAACGCACCGGCGGCGTTGCGGAGCGAGGCGACACGAACCTCGTAGCGCGCCGAGGCCGCGGCATCGCTCACGCCGAGCACCCGCTGGAACCCCGGAAGCGATCGTCCGCTCTTCGTGTATTTGGCGGGCGCGCCGTTGGGGTCCCACGACCCCAGCACCTGGCCGTCTCCCCGGAGGGTGAGGTACGCACCGCTATCGAGATCGTTGACGTAGGGCCGCCACGTCACCACGTTGATCGGGTTCTGTTGCGCCGGAGCGACCTCGACGGGGTCCGCCTTCGGAAAGTTGTCCCGCGGCAGCTCCAGCGCTGCCCCGCTCTTGTTGCGAGCGGCGTCGGTGGCGTACCACGGATTGACGGTCATGCCGTTGGGGTCGGGCTCCCCCGCCAAGAATGCCGCGGCATCCGGGTCAGATGTGATGTAGGACCACAGGGCGCGGGCGGCATCGGATCGCCCCTGTGGGACGAGGACGTCGGACAGCGCCGGCGAGACGAGCGATTGGTACCCCCACTCGGGATCGTTGATCGCCAGGAACTCCTTGTCCTTCGTGATGTTCTCAGGGTTCTTGCCGCCGAGATAGGAGTGGTCCGACTCCGGCGGCAGAGACCCCCAGTAGGAGTTGGTGAGGAGCTTCGCGAGCAGGCGCGGCGTGAGTTTGAGCTCGGTGAACGGGAGGTTCACGGCGCTCGCATACCCCGGTGGCACGGAGCCGAAAGGGTCCGGGTTCCGGTCGATCGCGAACGTGATCGAGATGCCGGACAGGGCGATGGGCGCGTAGGTGAGCGCGGCGTTCGCATCGGACGTGGGGTAGGTGGTGAGAGCCAGGGGCGCGTCCTTCGCCGTCGACGCGGCGACCAGGGCGTCCGACTCGGCGATCGTCAGATGGGAGTACACCGACCCACCCGACTGTCGGCACAGCGCCGGCTGCCAGGACTGCACCGCCAGGGAGACGACCTCGCTGCCGGAGATCTGACGCTCGGGGGCGCCCACCGCGCATCGCGAACCGACCGGTTCGAAGCCGATTCGGACGGACAAGGCGTGCTTCCAGCTGTCCCAGAAGAGTCCGGACTGATTGATGATCGGCGAGCCGTTGTCGGCGTCGGGCCTCGGCAGGACGACGAGCCAGCATCCCGCACCCCGGACGGTTCCCGCGTCGTCGACAGGATCGCCGCATCCGAGTGCGGGCGACTGCATCGTGGTCTGTACCTCGAAAGCGAGCGAGCCCGTTCCGTCGGCGCCTGATCCCGCCCAGGTGATCTCGTTGGTGGTGTTGACGTTGAACTGGGAGTTGTTGTTGACGTCGACGGTGGAGTCACGGACCCTGGTGCCGTCAGCCCGCGTCGTCACGGAGCTGACGACGACACCCTTCCTCGAGACGAAGGGGATCGAGGTGTACGCCCCCTCGAACGCGCTCGTGCGGGCGACGGAGTAGGCCTTGTCCTCGTCGGGGATGGCGTCGTACTCGTCACGGCGGGACGCATCGCGGGTCGCGCCGTACTTCGCCGTGCCCCCGTACTGGCAGGTGGTGCGGTCGGGACGAGTGCTCGTGGTCGGGTCGTCCCCCCAGCACTGGAAGATCTGGAGGAACCAGCTGCCGCCGTTGGACGACGTGAACGGCAAGGAACGGTGTCCGGTCGCCCCCGTCCAGCTCACGGTGATGCCCTGCTGACGGAGATTCTGCGTCTGCGAGACCGTGACCGCCAGGTCCGGGAAGGGCGCAGAGGCCAGTTCGAGATCCTGATCCTTGGCCGTCACGGTGACGGCGCTGCGCGGCGAACTCGTGTCCGCCGCGCGGGCCGTGTCGGCGGACACGAGTCCGGGGCCCGCGACGAGCGCGAAGACGGCGACTGCCGCCAGTGCTCCGGTGAGGCCGGAGGCGAACCAGGTGCGGCGTCGGGCGCGCTGCGAGACGTTCACGGTGACTCCAGGGGATGGTCGGCGACGGGCGCCGGATGGCTTCACGCTATGAGCGCGGTGTGGACACCGGATGAATCAGCTGAGAACGAGCCTTCTCCAGCGAGTACGCGGCGATGGAACTGAATAATCTCCCGGTCAAGCCGGATAAAATCGAGAACGACGGAGACCCCGCGCGCCGCGCGGGGTCTCCGTCGTTCCGGTCACTCCTTGCGGCCGCGGAGCCGTCGCGACAGCAGGGGCGGCAGCACGATCGCCGCCAGCAGCAGGCCCCCGGCGATGACCATCGTGATCTGCGGCGTCCCCCAGGCGTCCGCCGCCAACGTGAACGGCGACGAGGCCGCTTTGGCGCCACCGGCGCTGGGTCCGGACAGCACGTTCCCGTTCGCGTCGTACACCGGGTCGCCGCCGCTCGCCGACACGGCCGCGGCCACCCCGGTCCCCGCCTCGGCGGAGGCCCCGCTGACGTTCGACGCCTGCCCGGAGCCGCCGGCGCCGGTCACGGGCGTGTCGACGACGGCACCTCCGGTCCCCGTCGCGCACTGGGTCGTTCCCCGCTTGTCACAATCGGCGGGCATCGGGGCCGTCGCGGCGAGCTGGTTGCTCGAGGGCGAGTCGCCGGGCTTGAACGTCGGATTGTTGCAGCTGTTGAAGTCGACGCCCCCGAGGGTGCCGGGGATCTTCGCGATGACGTCGGACCCGGCCTGCACGAGGTTCATCGGCAGGGGCGAGTACCCGAGAGCGGACGCCTGCTGCTGGCCTTCACAGATCATGTACGAGGCGAACTTGCTGAGCGTCTTGCCCTTCTCGGCGGTGAACACCTCATTGGTCTGTGTCGGGACGATCATGTACGAGTAACTCGACATCGGGTACGTCCGCGGGTCGGCGTTGTTGTAGACGCCGTCGAGGTTCTGCGTCAGATCCGGGTTGATCGCCGCCCCGAGCAGCGCCACCGCGACCGATTGGAAGGTCGGTTCGACGTAGTACCCCGCGGCGTTGAGCACCTTGGCGACGGGAAAGCCGGACTTGAGCGCGTACGAGTACTCGACATACGTGATCGCGCCCTCTCCGTAGCTTTGACTGACGTAGCCGGCAACGCCCAGCGAGCCGCTCTGGGCTTTGAAGGCGGCGGTGAGCGTCGGGAACTGGGAGGTCATCCCCCGCGTCCAGACACCGGGGAACTGCGTCGACATCCACAGGGTGAGCTGGGCGCTCGTCCCGGATCCGTCGGAGCGGACCACCGGTGTGATCGCCCTGTCCGGCATCGCGAGCGCGGGATTGTCGGCCTGGATCGCCGGGTCGTTCCAGTTCGTGATCGATCCGCTGAAGATCTTGGCGATCACCTCGCCCGACAGTCGCAGGTTGGTGACCTGCTTTCCGGCGATCTTGAGGTTGTACATCAACGAGGTGCCGCCGGCGACGATCGGCATGTAGGCGAAGCCGGATCGCGGGATCTCCGGTGGCGACCCGTCCTCGGGCTGAGCCTGGAAGGGGATCTCGCTGATCGCGAAGTCGACGGTCGGCTTGATGAAGTCCTGCCGGCCCGCCGACGAACCGGTCCCGGAGTAGTTCACGGTCATGCCGTAGTTGGCGGCGACGTTCTTGCGCCACTGGTCGAGGGCGTTCTGCGACCAGGTCGACCCCGAGCCCGAGATGGGCACATAGGACTCGGCGGCCTGGGCCGACAACGGGATCAGCGCGACCAGCGACGCGACGACGATCGCGGCGGCGAAACGGTACCAGCGGGCTCGCGCAGTCACGACGGGTTCTCCTCGGTGGGGCGGATCGTGTCGGTGGTGACGGATGCCGGGACGATGGCAGCGTTCGGCGGCGCCGGCGACCGCGGCGACGGACGGGCGCCGACGTCCTCGATCCGTCGCAGATCGCGGGCCGACGCGGTGGCGACCGCCCGCCGCTGGCGGTCGGAGAGCTGACCCGGGCCGCCCCCGCCGATCACACGTGCGATCAGGAACAGGCCGAGCACGAGCAGCACCAGCGTCGCCGCGGCCCCGAAGCCGCGCGCGATCATGTTCGGCTCCGGTGACTTGACGAAGTCGAACACCTGCAGCGGCAGCGAGATCATCGGCCCCGAGAACGGATTGAGGTTCATCTCAGCGGTGACCCCCGAGGTGAGCAGGACCGGAGACGTCTCGCCGATACCGCGGGCCGTGCCGAGGATCACCGCCGTGACGAGTCCCGACCGCGACGTGGGGAGCACGACGTTCCACACGGTGCGCCAGCGGGTCGTTCCGAGCGCGTAGGAGGCCTCACGGAGGTTGTTCGGCACGAGGCGGAGCACGACGTCGGAGGCGCGGATGATGATGGGGAGCATCATCACGCTGATCGCCAGCGCGGCCGCGAAGCCCGACCGCTGATGGGTGACCAGGGTGACGATCGCCGCGTAGATGAACAGGCCGGCGACGATCGACGGCAGCGCGGTCATGGCGTCCGAGATCGTCCGCACGAAGCGCGCGAACCGCCCGCCGACCTCGTTCAGGAACACCGCCGTCGTGATGCCGAGCGGGATCGTGATGATGAGCGCGATCGAGAGCTGGATGAGCGTGCCGACGATCGCGTGCGCGATGCCGCCGACGCTCAGCGGCTCGAGGGGACCGGCGAGCTTCATCGTCTCGACGAGGAAGTTCGGGTGGATGAGCGCCGGCACGCCGCGCACGACGGTGAACGCGAGGACGAAGACGAGCGCACCGAGCAGGATCGCGCCGGCGGAGTAGAAGAGCGCGGTCATGATTCGCTCGCTGACCGTCAGCCGATCGGCGCGCAGCGATGAGAGCACGGCATAGATCCCGAGGAACGCAAGGAAGGAGATGATCAGCCAGCCCACGAATCCGGTCATCGGCGTCAGCCAGCCGAACAGCAGTGTCGCCACGGCGACGCCCGCGGCGATCGCCCCGATCACGTTGAACGCATCGTCCAGTGGGACGCTGCGCAGGTCGCGGCGCATGCCGACCTCCCCCTGACGGACGGGGATCGTGGTGCGGGGCCCAGGAACGTGACCTGCAGCGGTCAGGTCGGTCGCGGCGGGGGTGTCGACGATCGTCATCAGTTGCTCTCCGCACCCGAGCGGCTGCGGGCGACGATGGTGGATGCCGTGAAGTTGACGATCAGGGTGATGATGAACAACACGAGGCCTGCCGCCATGAGCGCGGACAGACCGAACTGGCTGGCCTCCCCATAGCGGAGCGCGATCAGCGCCGAGACGGAGTTGGTGCCGGTTTTGAGCACCTGGCCGTTGATCGTGAAGATCGGCGAGATGATCATCACGACCGCGATGGTCTCGCCGAGGGCGCGGCCGAGCGCGAGCATCGTGCCGCCGATGATGCCGCCGCGACCGAAGGGCAGGACGACGGTGCGGATCATCCCCCACCGGGTGGAGCCCAGCGCCAGCGCTCCCTCACGCTCGCCCAGCGGCGCCTGCGAGAAGGCCTCGCGCATGACCGAGGTCTGCGTGGGGACGATCATGAGCGAGACGACGATGCCGGCGATGAATGCCGAGGACGTGAACGCCCCGGCATCCGTCACCCGTGCGCCTGTCGGATCGGTCACGGCGAAGATCGGGATCCACCCGAAATAGGTGGAGATCCACTGGGACACCGGGATGACGTTCGCCTGGAGGAAGAAGACCCCCCACAGACCGAACACGACGCTGGGCACCGCCGCCATCAGGTCGACGAGCGAGATGAGGGTGGAGCGTACGCGCCCCGGTACGACCTCGCTGATCAGCAGCGCGGTCGCGAGAGACAGCGGCAGCGCGATGGACAGCGCGATGACCGCGATCGTGACCGTGCCGAAGAGCACCGCCGCGATGCCGAACTGCCCGTCGCCGCCCTCCGGGGACCACGCCTGGGTCCACAGGAACGCCGGCCCTGAACGGGCGAGCGCCTCGCCCGCGCGGCCGGAGAGGAACACTCCCACCGCCAGCATGATCGCCACCGTGATCCCGCCGGCCGCAAAGCAGACGGCACGGAACACACGGTCCGCCTGCACCGGCCGCGAGCGCAGGGCGCGGAGGGCCGGGGTCGGTGCCGACGGGATGATCTCGGTGACCGAGTCAGTGGACATGGCACCTCCTTGACGTGCGGAACGGGTCGCCGCGGCGCGCGCTCGGGCGACGCCGTTCGATCCTGGTCGCGTTCGCGGCGGCATCCTCGGGGCGGGCTCCGCGGTGACAGGATGACGCGGCCAAATGAACGAGGGTCGCTGCGATCATGGCCGCCGCGTGTCGGCTTGACGTGCGAGAGATGTCGCCCTCACGGCCGCACCTGATCCGTCGGAGACGGTGTCACCGTCGGTGTGGCGACAGGCGAGGGCGTCGGCGACACCGGCGTCGGCGCAGGCGAGGCGGCGACCTCGGGCGGCACGCGCAGGTCCACCCGTGTCCCTACCGGAAGAAGCTGCCCCGGCCCGGGCGCCGCGGAGACGACCGTGCCCGGAGCGCCCCGCCCACCGGACTCGACACGGCTCGGGAAGCCCGCGGCGGACAGCGCGGCCTGCGCCTCGGCCGTCGTCATCCCGACGACCGAGGGCACCGTGTTGCGACCGGATGCCGCGCGCAGAGCGATCGTCGTCCCTTCGGCGACGCTCTCTCCCTCGCCCGGCGAGGACCCCAGCACCACGTCGACGGGCGCGGCGCCGTCCTCCCGCGCGACGTCGCCCGCGACGAGCCCGGCCCGCGCGAGCACTCGCATGGCATCGGCGAGCTCGAGTCCG
>CANSLE010000123.1 GCA_947647645.1 uncultured Microbacterium sp. | reverse complement strand
CCGTCCAGCTTGCTGGAGACGCCGTAGATTCCGGGCGCCTGGAAGAGCGGCAGACCGTAGCCCTCGGCGAAGGCCGTCTTGTCGATCCCCAGCATGAGGTCGGTCAGCTTGCCCTTGTCCAGCGTCGTCTGCGACGCCACCGCGGGGTCGTTCGCCGCCGTGAAGCGGTTGTAGTTACCGCCACCGTTCGAGGCGAACAGCTGCGGGATCTGTGCCGTGCCGATGCCCGGGGAGATCCAGCCGAACAGCGACGCGTCGTAGTTGCCGCCGGCGAGGAGCGACGACCACTTGGGGTCACCGCCGTCGACGACCTGGAATCCGGCCTTGGCCGCCGAGGACTGGATCGCCTGGAACTCGTCCACGCGGTTCGGGTTCTTGGTGTTGTACAGGATCTTCACGGTCGGCGTCTTGCCGGCGAGGAGTTCCTTGGCCTTGGCGACGTTCGCGTCGAGCTTCGACGGGTCGTACTTGTCCGAGCCGTTCTGCTTGATCGTGGTCGCGTACTCCGACTGGCTCGGCAGCCACAGCTGCGAGTCGAGGACCTTGGCTCCGGGGTTGACCGGCGTCACGATCGCGTCGAGGATCTGCTGGCGCGGCACCGTGAGGAGGAACGCCTCACGGACAGTCGCGTCCTTGAAGACCTCAGCGCCGAAGTTCAGGTCCAGGTGGTCGTAGGAGACCTGGTCGCCGGTCAGGACCTGCGCGCCGGAAACGGCCTCGAGGGACTTCTTCGTGTCGGCGGAAGCCTGCGGGTAGACGAGGTCGACCTCACCGTTCTGCAGAGCGGTGACCTGCGCGGCGGCGTCGCCGATCACGCGCATGACGAGCTTGTCGATCTTCGGAGCGAGGGCGCCCTTGTAGTTGGGGTTGTGCTCGAAGGTGAGCGACTGACCCGGCGTCCATGCCGACAGCACCCACGGGCCCGAGGAGACCAGGAGGTCCTTGTCGGTCGGGAACGAGGTGATGTCGTAGCCCGTGTTGACGAAGTCGGCGGCCTTCTTGAGGACGTCGTCCGTCGGGGCGGGGGCCGCCTTGTCGCCTCGCGGCAGGCCCTTCAGGTGCGCCGTGAGGTCCGCGGCCGTAGACAGGCCCGCCTTCTTGGCCACGACGTGCGCAGGCGTGGTGAGACCGCTCTGGCCGATGCCGAACAGAATGTCCCAGTCCACGTACGGCTTCGCGTAGGTGAGGGTGATCGACTTGTTGTCATCACCGACGACGGGGAAGGAGGTCGAGTCGAGGCCCGCGGTCGAGCCGGCGAGCTGGAAGTACTGCGTACCGGTGGTGACCTTGCCGTCCGCGTCGGTCGTCGCGGAGTCGTAATACCCCGAACCGATCGCCCAGCTGAGCACCATGTCGTCGGCCGTGATGGGCTCGCCGTCCGACCACTTCAGGTCCTTGTTGAGCGTGTACTTGACGGTCAGCGGGCTGTCGGAGGTCTTCTCGAACGTGCCGAACGAGGTGTCCTTGACGACGTTGAAGCTGTTGTCCGGGTAGAGGAATCCCGCCGCGGTCAGGTACTGGTACTGACCGTTCGTGTCCAGGTTTCCCTGCGGCGTGTTGCTGTTCAGCGACGTCAGGTCGTTCACGATGGCCATCGTGACGGTGCCACCGGTCGGCGCGGCGTTGGTGGCGTTTCCGCCGCCGCTCGCCGTGCAACCCGTCAGGGCGAGGGCGCCGGCCGCGGTGACCGCGGCAAGTGCTCCCCAGCGTGACTTCTTCAATGTTCCTCCTGGGTAAGGGATGGATGCGCAGGCGGGTGAAACACCCACGGCGCGGATACCGAAACCATAAGTTCTGATCAGCCTTGATCAAAACCGTTAGGGAAAACGTTACAGACCCTTAACTCAGTTCATAGCACATATGGCAATCTGACAAGGTGAGCGATTCTCCAGCCGCCGAACTGCCAAGACTGAGGGGTATGCGCACCCGGTTGTGGTGGGAGATCGGGATTGTACTGGCCTTGTCGGTCGGACGATCCGCGGTGTACTCCGTTCTGTCGCTGGTGCAGGCCCTCACCCGCGAGCAGACGCTCGGAGAGCAGTCGACGTCCCTCAACCCGGGCGCCAATGCCCAGCAGTTCTGGGATGTGCTCAACCAGTTCGTCGCGCAGTTCTTCGCCTTCGCACCGATCGCGCTGGCGATCTACCTGCTGTGGGAGCCGGGCGTGTCAGCGTTCCGCCGCATCGGGCTCGACTTCCGCATTTTCGGGCGGGACATCGGTGCCGGAGCGCTGCTCGTCGCCGTCATCGGCATCCCCGGTCTCGGCCTGTACGTGGTCGGCCGGGCGCTCGGCATCACCGTTCAGGTCGACGCCTCGCCTCTCGACCCGTCGTGGTGGACGATCCCCCTGCTGCTGCTCGCCGCTGTCCGGGCGGGACTCACCGAGGAGATCATCTTCATCGGGTACCTCTTCGATCGCCTTCGCCGCCTGGGCTGGGGGACGTGGACCATCATCCTGTCCACCGCCGCGCTGCGCGGCGCCTACCACGCCTACCAGGGGTGGGGTCCGATCGCGGGCAACATCGCGATGGGCGTCGTCTTCGGCTGGGTCTACCAGCGCTGGGGTCGCGTCATGCCGCTCGTCGTCGCGCACACTCTCATCGACGTGATCGCCTTCGTCGGCTACCCGCTCGCCGCCGCCTGGTGGCCCGGCATCTTCTCCTGATCCGCCGCGTACGCCACCCGCGCCCCACGCGAGACACCACACCCGCGCCGAGACATCACCTCCGCGCCGAGACATCACCTCCGCGCCGAGAAACACGATGTGCAGTGGTTTCTCGGCGCGAGAAGTGTGTCTCGCGCGGCGGGCGTCAGGCGAAGGCCTCCGGCGGCGGGCAGGCGCAGACGAGGTTGCGGTCGCCGTAGGCGTTGTCGATACGCCGGACGGGAGGCCAGTACTTGGTGCGCACCAGGCTGTGCACGGGGTACACGGCGAGCTCGCGGGTGTACGGATGCGTCCACTCCCCCACGGCGATCGACTCCGCCGTGTGGGGGGCGTTCACGAGCGGGTTGTCGTCGGCAGGCCAGGTCCCGGATGCCGCGGCATCCGCCTCGACCCGGATCGCGATCATGGCTTCGATGAACCGTTCGATCTCCCCCAGGTCCTCGGACTCGGTCGGCTCCACCATCAACGTCCCCGCCACGGGGAAGGACATCGTCGGCGCATGGAACCCGTAGTCGATGAGACGCTTCGCGACGTCGTCGACGGTCACGCCTGTCGCCTCCTTGAGCGGACGCAGGTCGAGGATGCACTCATGCGCCACGAGGCCGCCCTCGCCCGCATAGAGCACCGGATAGTGGTCGCGCAGACGCGTCGCGATGTAGTTCGCCGCGAGCACAGCGGCCCCGGTCGCCTCACGCAACCCCTCGGCGCCCATCATGCGGATGTACGCCCACGAGATCGGCAGGATGGACGCCGAGCCGTACGGCGCGGCCGAGATCGGCCCGCCGTCGAACACGAATCCTCCCGCGTGCTCCGCCCGCTGCGCGAGCGGATGCGATGGCAGGAACGGTGCGAGGTGCGCCTTCGCCGCGACCGGGCCGACGCCGGGCCCGCCGCCGCCGTGCGGGATCGCGAACGTCTTGTGCAGGTTCAGGTGCGACACGTCGCCGCCGAGATCGCCGAAGCGGGCGAAGCCGACCAGCGCGTTCATGTTGGCGCCGTCGACGTACACCTGTCCGCCCGCGTCGTGCACGGTCGCCGTGATGTCAACGACATCCTGCTCGTACACGCCGTGGGTCGACGGATAGGTGATCATGAGCGCTGCCAACGCGTCGGCGTGCGCCGCGATCTTCGCCCGCAGGTCCGCGAGGTCGACGTTGCCGGCCTCGTCGCACGCCACGACGACGACCCGCATCCCGGCGAGGACGGCGGATGCCGCGTTCGTGCCGTGGGCCGACGACGGGATGAGGCACACGTCGCGTTGGAGGTCACCGCGAGAGCGGTGGTAGCCGCGGATCGCGAGGAGTCCTGCGAGCTCGCCCTGCGAGCCGGCGTTCGGCTGGAGCGAGACGGCGTCGTAGCCGGTGATCTCGGCCAGCCACGACTCCAGGTGCTCGATGAGCACAAGGTAGCCGGCGACGTCCTCGGCGGGGGCGAACGGATGCACCCGCGCGAACTCCGGCCACGACACCGCGGCCATCTCGGTGGCGGCATTGAGCTTCATCGTGCAGGAGCCGAGCGGGATCATGCCCCGATCGAGCGCGTAGTCGCGGTCGGCGAGCTGCTTGAGGTAGCGCATCATCGCCGTCTCGGAGTGGTGCGCGTGGAAGACCGGGTGGGTGAGGAACTCGTCCTCACGGCGAAGGGATGCCGGGACGTGCTCGGGCAGCGCCCCGGTCCAGAACCCGAAGACGCGCCGCTCGGGCCCGCCGAAGACCAGGGCGAGCGCATGCAGGTCGGAGGTGGTCGTCGTCTCGTCGACGGAGATCCCGACCGTGTCGGTGTCGCGGAACCACAGCTGGAACCCCCGCCCGCGCGCCGCCTCGACGACGGCGCCTGCGCGCCCGGGAACCTGGACGACCAGCGTGTCGAAGAAGCTGTCGTGCAGCACCTCGTTGCCGGCTTCCACGAGCCAGTCGCGCAGCAGATGAGCCTTTGCGGCGACCTCACCGGCGATCCGACGGAGCCCGTCAGGGCCGTGATACACGGCGTACATCGACGCCATGACCGCCAGCAGCACCTGCGCGGTGCAGATGTTCGAGGTCGCCTTCTCTCGCCGGATGTGCTGTTCACGCGTCTGCAACGACAGTCGGTAGGCAGGGTGACCGGCGGCATCCACCGAGACGCCGACGAGGCGTCCGGGCAACTGACGCTCAAGCCCGGAACGCACCGCCATGTATCCCGCGTGCGGGCCGCCGAAGCCCATCGGGACGCCGAAGCGCTGGGTGGTGCCCACCGCGATGTCCGCGCCCAGCGACCCGGGCGAGCGCAGCATCGTCAGCGCCAGGAGGTCCGCAGCGACGACGACGAGACCGCCCTGAGCCTGGACGGCCGCGATGACCTCGGAGGGGTCCCAGACGCGCCCGGAGGCACCCGGGTACTGCACGAACGCCCCGAAGCCGGCGACGTCGGTCCCGTCTGCCGTGTAGTCGACCTCGGCGAGCTCGACGCCCAGCGCGGCTGCCCGGTGGGCGAGCAGCGCCTTGGTCTGCGGCATCGCGTCGGCGTCGACGAGGAAGACGTTGCTGGTCGACTTCGACGCGCGGCGCGCGACGAGCATGCCCTCGACGACGGCGGTCGCCTCGTCGAGCATCGACGCGTTCGCGGTGGCGAGACCCGTGAGGTCGGTCACCATCGTCTGGAAGTTGATCAGCGCCTCGAGCCGCCCCTGCGAGATCTCCGGCTGATACGGCGTGTACGCGGTGTACCACGAAGGGTTCTCGAACACGTTCCGCGCGATCACCGACGGCGTCAGGGTGTCGTAGTACCCGAGGCCGATCATCGACCGCGCGGGACGGTTCTGCGACGCGAGCTCGCGCAGTTCGGCGAGCGCCTCGGCCTCGGTGGCGGCCGCGGGGATCGCACTGTCGGCGACGGGCGCGGCGTGGATGGATGCCGGGACGGCCCTCTCCACGAGCGCGTCGACGCTGTCGTAGCCGAGGGCCGCGAGCATCTCCGCCTGTGCGGCGGCGTCGGTGCCGATGTGACGATCGCGGAACGGCGCGGTGTTCACGCCTCGCCGCCCGTGAGCGCGACGTAGGCGGCGCGGTCCAGGAGCGCGTCGGCGTCGGTCGGATCGACCTGGATCTTGACGAGCCAGCCCGCGTCGAATGCGCCGCTGTTGACCAGCGACGGGTCGTCGACGACGGCGTCGTTGATCTCGACGACCTCGCCGGACAGCGGCGCGTAGAGCTCGCCGACCGACTTAGTGGACTCGATCTCTCCGCACACGGTGTTCGCGGCGACGGTCGAGCCCACCGCCGGGAGGTCCACGAAGACGACGTCGCCGAGCTTGTCGGCGGCGTAGTCGGTGATGCCGACGGTCGCGACGTCACCGTCGAGGGCGATCCATTCGTGCTCGTCGGTGTACTTGAGGGAATTCAGGTCGGTCATGCGGTCCTCCGGTAGAAAGGCAGAGCGGTCACGGTCGCGGGGACGCGGGTTCCCCGCACGTCGATGAAGAGTGAGGTTCCGGGCTCGGCGAGCGCCGGGGGCACGAAGGCCATCGCGATGGGATGGCCGAGGGTGGGGCTCAGCGCCCCGCTCGTGATCATCCCCACGGGTGCGCCCTCGGCATCCGACACGGCGTACACGGCGTACCCGGCGCGGCCGGCGCGGCGTCCGTCGGCGACGAGGCCGACCAGCACGGGCAGGTCGGTGGATGCCGCGGTGATCGCCTCCTTGCCGACGAATGCGTCCTTGTCGGCCGCCACGACACGGCCGAGACCGGCCTGGGCGGGCAGGATGTCGGTCGACAGCTCGTGCCCGTGCAGCGGCATGCCGGCTTCGAGGCGCAGGGTGTCGCGGGCGGCGAGGCCCGCCGGGACGAGCCCGTACGGCTCTCCGGCGACCGCCAGCGCGTCCCAGAGCGCGGGGGCCAGCGCGTTGTCCACCATCAACTCGAAGCCGTCCTCGCCCGTGTAGCCCGTCCGTGCGACGAACAGCTGCTCATCCTGGAAGGTCGCCGTCGAGAACGCGTAGTAGCCGAGCTCGGGGAGCGATGGGGCGAGGCCCGCGATGCCGGGCGTCGCCTCGACGATCTCCCGGGCACGGGGTCCCTGCACCGCGATCAGGGCGACATCGTCAGAGATGTCCACGATCGTGACGTCGCCGACATAGCGCTCGAACGCCGCGGCCACGAGGGCCCGGTTTCCGGCGTTGGAGATGACCAGGAAGTCCTCTTCGCCCCGGCGGTAGACGATGACGTCGTCGACGACGCCGCCTTCCTCCGACAACAGCAGGGAGTACTTGGCCTTTCCGACCTTCATGGTCGAGATCCGTCCGGCGAGGGCGTTGTCGAGAACACTCGCCGCACCGGGACCGGCGAGGAGGAACTCCGCCATGTGGGAGATGTCGAACAGTCCCGCCGTGGTCCGGACCGCGTGGTGCTCGGCGAGGTCCGAGGTGTAGCGCACGGGCATGAGCCAGCCGCCGAAGTC
>CANSLE010000122.1 GCA_947647645.1 uncultured Microbacterium sp. | reverse complement strand
GGGTGGTGCGCAGCGCCTGCGCCTGCGCCTTGCCGCGTCCTTCCGCGACCGACTCGGCGAGGTTCGCGAAGAGCACGGTCAGCCACAGCCAGACCGCGATGCCCCAGGTGAACCCCGCGGGCACGGGCGTGCCGCCGGAGCTCTGCGGTCCGCCGAGGAAGGGCTCGGCGATCGCGATCGCCGTCGTGAGCGCTGCGCCGACCCAGACGAGGAACATGACGGGGCTCCGCCACAGCTCGGCCGGGTTGAGCTTGCGAAGGGCGCCGGGGAGGGCGCCGATCAGCTGCGTCCAGCCGAAAGCGCGGCGGGCGGGGGTGGACGACGACGTGGCGTCGTCACCGGTGGGCTGCGGGCGGTCGAGGACCGGGGTGGACGTGTTCATGTCAGGAGAGACCTTCTGCCAGGGGACCCAGCGCGAGAACGGGGAAATATGTCAGGGCGGTGATGACCACCGTCACGACGGCGAGGAGCCCGACGAACTGCGGACGGTGCGTCGGCAGTGTGCCCGCTGTGGACGGCACGCGCTCCTGGGCCGCGAGAGAGCCGGCCAGCGCGAGCACCAGCACGATCGGCACGAACCGGCCGAGGAGCATCACGACGCCGAGCGCCGTGTTGAACCAGGGCGTGTTCGCGGTGAGGCCGGCGAAG
Organism: uncultured Microbacterium sp.; assembly: GCA_947647645.1. Taxonomy (GTDB): domain Bacteria; phylum Actinomycetota; class Actinomycetes; order Actinomycetales; family Microbacteriaceae; genus Microbacterium. The sequence continues at coordinate 6,530 of CANSLE010000122.1, read as the reverse complement.
GCGGAGCCGTTGTTGTTCGCGGCCGACGTGAACGCGTAGAGCACCTCGGTCATGCCGTGGATGCCGGGATTGAGGATCGACGTCGACTCGACGTCGGCCCGCACCGCGGGGATGCCGAAGCTCAGCGCCGTGCCGGCGAGCACCAGCGTCGGCGTCACGAGGATGTAGAGGCTCGCGAGCTTGATCTGCGTGGGCCCGATCTTCTTGCCCAGGTATTCGGGCGTGCGCCCCACGAGCAGCCCGCCGACGAACACCGCGATGATCGCGAGCACGAGCATGCCGTACAGGCCCGAGCCGACGCCGCCGGGCGCCACCTCGCCGAGCATCATGTTGAGCAGTGGCACCATGCCGCCGGTGGCGGTGTACGAGTCGTGCATCGAGTTCACGGCGCCGGTCGAGGTGAGCGTCGTGACGGCGGCGTAGAGCGCCGAGCCGATGACGCCGAACCGCTGCTCCTTGCCCTCCATCGCCCCTCCCGCCAGGTGCGGTGCCGAGCCGTGCCCGATGACCTCGAGGGCGCTCACCGCGGCGATCGACGCGATCGCGAGCGTCGACATGACGGCCAGGATGGCGTAGCCCTGACGGTTGTCGCCGACCATCCGGCCGAACGTGCGAGGGAGGGAGATCGGGAGGACGAGGATCAGCAGCAGCTGGAACAGGTTCGTCCACGGCGTCGGGTTCTCGAAGGGGTGGGCGGAGTTGGCGTTGAAGAACCCGCCGCCGTTCGTGCCGAGCATCTTGATCGCCTCCTGCGAGGCCACCGGGCCGCCCGGAATCGACTGCGTCGCTCCGGTGAGGGTGTGCGCGTCGACGAAGCCGTTCAGGTTCTGGATCACACCGCCGGCCAGCAGGGCCAGCGCGGCCACGACGGCCATCGGCAGCAGCAGTCGCCCGAGGCCACGGGTCAGGTCGACCCAGAAGTTGCCGATCGTGCTCTGCCCGCGTCGCGCGAACCCGCGCACGAGCGCGATCGCGACGGCGATGCCCACCGCTGCCGACACGAAGTTCTGCACCGTGAGGCCGGCGAGCTGCACGAGGTAGCCCATGGTCGCCTCCGGCGAGTAGGACTGCCAGTTGGTGTTCGTGACGAAGGATGCCGCGGTGTTGAAGGCCAGTCCCTCGGGAACGGCCGGCAGCCCGAGCGAGGCGGGCAGGAACGCCTGCAGTCGCTGGAGCGCGTAGACGAACAGCACGCCCATGAGCGAGAAGGCGAGGACGCCGCGGGCGTAGGCCTGCCAGGTCTGCTCGGCGCGCGGGTCGACGCCGATGAGGCGGTAGACGACGCGCTCCGCGGCGGCATCCCTCTCGCTCGTGAAGATGCGGAACATGAGGTCGCCCACGGGCCGGTAGAGCAGCGCGAGCAGCAGGATCAGGGTGGCGATCTGGAGGACGCCGAACCAGATGGCGGCGGTATCGACGCCCATCAGAAGCGCTCCGGTTTCACGAGGGCGACGACGAGGTAGACGACGCTGGCGACGCCGAGCACGGCGCCGATGATCGAGAAGACGTCCATCAGAGTCGCTCCGCCCCCTTGGCGACGAGAGCGACGAGCGCGAACACCGCGATCGTCACGACGACATAGATCACATCGAGCACAAGCAACTCCCGGACACTGACCGCGCTTCGTCCTCCCGCGCGGGCGCCCACTGTGGGCACGGAATCCGATCCAACTCCGCCGCCCCGGCGGGATCCGTCGTCCTTACGTTTTCCCTACGGGTCGGTGGGCGGTCCTCACGGCTCGCTCACGTTCAGGGAGGGCGGGTGGGGGCGTTTCGACTCGCCGCGCTCGCTCAACGACCGGCGGCTGGGCTCGCTCAGGCCGGGGGCGGGGTGGGTCCCGGTCGTTGAGCGAGGCGCGCAGCGCCGAGTCGAAACGCGCGCCCGGCTCAGCCAGCGTCGGGAGAGCCCGCTCGATCGCGAGACCCGCGGAAGTGCTCGATCTTGTCGTCCATGACCGCCATCGCGCGGGAGAGCACGCGACTGCGCTCCTCGAGGGCCGCGCGGCGCTCCTCGAGGAAGGCCACCGGGTCGACGGAGGCGTGGGGGCCGTGGAGGAGATCGGCGAACGTGCGTAGATCGTCGATGCCGAGCCCGGCATCCTTCATGCACGTGACGACCCCGATCCAGGCGAGATCGTTGTCGCTGAACACCCGATGGTTGCGGTGATCGCGCGCGAGCGGGCCGATGATCCCCTCGTCTTCGTAGTAGCGGAGGGTGTCGGCCGAGAGGCCGCTCGCCGCGACGGCCTCGCCCATCGTGAGCATCGTGGTCATTGCGCATCCCTTCCGTCGAGCACGGCACGCGCCTCGGCATCCAGCTGCAGTGCGAGCGCGTCCATCGCCTCATCCAACTGTGCGATGTCGGACACGCCGACGATGGGTGTGACGGCCGGCGTGCCGCCGATCAGCCACGCGAGCACCACCTGGTTGCGCGTGGCGTCCAGGCGTCGGGCGACGCGGTCCAGCGCCGCCAGGCGCCGGTCGGTGTCGGGATGCCGGTAGGCGTGCTGGAGCCGGTCGGTGCGCGCGTACGCCCCCGACAGGAGCGTCGTGTATGCCCACATGCCGAGTCCCTCGGAGGCGACGTAGTCCAGCGTCTCGGCGGTGGCGACGACGTGTCCGGTGTCGGGAAGCGGCACGAAGGGGATCGGCTGGAGGTAGCTGTGCCGCAGTTGGAGGGCATCGTAGGGGGCCAGTCCACGCGTGCGGGCGAGGGAGCGGGCGCGTTCGACGCGCCAGGTCGTGTGGTTCGACGCGCCGAGTCGGCGCACCCGGCCGTCGGCGACGAGCGACCCGAGCGCCTCGACCTGCTTCTCGAGGGGAACCGCGCGGTCTTCGATGTGCGCCCACAGCAGGTCGATGACGTCCACGCCGAGACGGGCCATCGACGGCGCGACCGCCTCCTCGACGGCGCGCGGGCTGAGACCCTCCATCGAGGAGGCCCACGTGCCGGGTACCGTCGGGTTCGCGCCGATCTTGGTCGAGATCGCCACCTCGTCGCGTATGCCCGGATGCCGGCGGAGCCAGTCGCCGATGACGGTCTCGCTCGCGCCGCCGTTCCGGCTCGGCGACTCCCAGAACGCGTAGTTGTTGGAGGTGTCGAGCCAGCGTCCGCCGCGTGCCACGTAGTGATCGAGCAGTGCATACGAGCGTTTGGCATCCTGTCGCGTGCCGAACCAGATCGTCCCCAGAGCCAGTTCCTTGCGGTGAGTGGTGTCCATGGCTCCACAGCACACCACCTGGAGCGCGCTCCAGGTCAAAACCGGGATCGGTACTCAGTCTTGCGGAGTACCGGTACTCATGCTTACTATGTACCGGTACTCGTTGTTGATGAGTACCGACTGAGGAGGATCCATGGGACGCCAATCCACCGAGATGCTCAAGGGCGTGCTCGAGGGCATCGTGCTGGCGATTCTCGGCCGTCGTCCGGCGTACGGCTATGAGATCACCGCCTGGCTGCGCGAGCAGGGGTTCGCGGAGATCGCCGAGGGAACGGTGTACGCGCTCCTCGTGCGCATCGAGCAACGCGGTCTCGTCGACGTCGAGAAGGTGCCGTCGGAGAAGGGTCCGCCCCGCAAGGTCTACACGCTGAACGCGCAGGGCGCGGACCAGCTCGAAGAGTTCTGGGGAACGTGGAGCTTCCTCGCCGACCGACTCGATCAGCTCCACGCCGAAGACGACCAGAAGGAGAACTGAGATGTCGTGGATCGAGAAGCTCACCGGATCGCTCGAGCAGAAGAAGCAGTACAAGAACGCCGTCGCACGGATGGATGCCTTGCCCGCGCCGTACCGCGACGCGGCGAAGGCCTATCAGCGGTACTTCATGTACTCCGCGGGATTCCTCGACGGCGACACGCTCGTGACCCTGTTCGCGGACTTCGTCGACCTCTGGGAGCGCGCCGCGGCCGACGCCACCCCGCTGCGCGACATCGTCGGCGCGGATCCCGTCGAGTTCGGCGAGGACTTCGTCCGCGCGTACTCGGGCCGGCAGTGGATCGACAAGGAGCGCGCGCGTCTGATCGAGGCGATCGAGCGGGCCGAACGGGAACGCTCATGAACGCCACCACCACGCCGGCCGCCGCCGCGCCCGCGATCCGGGTCGCCGGCATCGAGAAGTCGTTCGGAGACCTGGAGGTGCTCCGCGGCGTCGACCTCGAGGTGCCGCGGGGCATCATCGTGGCCCTGCTGGGCTCGAACGGGGCCGGCAAGACGACCCTCGTGCGGATCCTGGCGACATTGCTGCGACCCGATCGCGGGCTCGCGACGGTCGACGGGCACGATGTGGTCACCGACGGGGATGCCGTGCGGCGCGCCATCAGCCTGACCGGCCAGTTCGCCGCCGTCGACGAGGTGCTGACGGGGCGGGAGAACCTCCTGCTCGTCGCCCGGCTGCGGCACGTGGCTGCACCGGCCGACGTCGTCGACGCTCTGCTCGCGCGGTTCTCGCTGACGGATGCCGCGTCGCGCCCGGCCGGCACGTATTCCGGCGGCATGCGGCGTCGACTCGACATCGCGATGAGCCTCGTCGGAGATCCGTCCGTCGTCTTCCTCGACGAGCCGACGACGGGCCTCGACCCCCAGGCGCGCGCGGAGGTGTGGAGCACCGTCCGTGCGCTCGCCGACGGCGGGACGACCGTGCTCCTCACGACCCAGTATCTCGACGAGGCCGAGCAGCTGGCCGACCGCATCGCCATCCTGCATCGCGGCCGCATCCTGGTCGAGGGCACGCTCGCGGAGCTGAAGCGCCTGCTGCCCCCGGCGACGGTGGAGTACGTCGAGAAGCAGCCCACGCTCGAGGAGATCTTCCTCGCCCTCACCGGCGCGGCCGATCCCGAGACCGACACCGATCCCCGCACCGACACCGATCCCCGCACCGACACCGATCCCCGCACCGACACCGAGAGGCGCGCATCATGAGCACGGCACTCCTGGACACCCGCATCCTCACCGGGCGCTCGCTGCGCCACATCCTGCGCAGCCCCGACACGATCATCACGACGGCCGTGACGCCCGTCGCACTCCTGCTGCTGTTCGTCTACGTGTTCGGCGGGGCCATCGACACCGGGTCGGGTCCGTACATCGACTACATGCTCCCCGGCATCCTGCTCATCACGATCGCCTCGGGCATCGCGTACACCGCGTACCGTCTCTTCCTCGATCTGCAGGGCGGCATCCTCGAGCGGTTCCAGTCCATGCCGATCGCCCGGTCGAGCGTGCTGTGGGCGCACGTGCTCACGTCGTTGGCGGCGAACACCGCCTCGCTGGTCATCGTGGTCGCCGTCGCGCTGGCCATGGGCTTTCGCACGGGGGCCGGCGTGCTCGGCTGGCTCGCGGTGATCGGCATCCTGCTGCTGTTCACGACGGCGCTGACCTGGGTGGCGGTGATCGCGGGGTTGACGGCCAAGACCGTGGATGGCGCGAGCGCCTTCAGCTATCCGCTGATCTTCCTCCCGTTCATCAGCTCCGCCTTCGTGCCCACCGACTCCATGCCGGCTCCGGTCGCCTGGTTCGCGGAGAACCAACCGGTGACGCCGATCGTCGAGACGATCCGTGCCCTGTTCGCGGGCGCGCCGGTCTCGGGTCAGATCTGGGTGGCCCTGGGCTGGGTGCTCGGCATCCTCGTCGCGGCCTTCGTCGCCGCCTCGGCGATCTACCGCCGCCGGACGACCTGACGCGAGGCGCCGTCGCGCGGGAGGCGCACCCGGCCGTGTACCTTAGGTAAGGCAATCCTTATCCGAAGTCGGCTCCGGCCGTCGTCCCGTCAGGAGCTCCCGTGCGCCCTGCCCCGTCTGCGCGTCCCGTCGCGATCGCCCTGCTCGCGATCGTCGCGGCGGTCTCTCCCGCCGCCCCCGCCGCTGCGACGGGAGAGACCGATCCCGCCGACTGCACGGTGACGGCCGCGTCGCTGACCTGGGGGTTCAAGGAGTCGTTCCGCTCCTACATCTCCGGCTCGATCGCCCGCGGTGGGTGGGAGACGGTCGATGGCGCGACGTACACCACGCCCGCCTTCCACTGGTCGGCCGGGCCCGGCACCGTCGCCCCGGACGGCACCGTCGGCGCGGTCTCCTTCCCCGGCGGCATCCGGTTCACGGGGCACGACGGGCTGCTCGACACGACCGTCGCCCACCCCACGCTCGAGCTGTCGGCGGGTGGGGCCCGACTGCTCCTCGACGTCGCGGGCGTCTCGATGGAGAACGCGATGGCCGGCGACGGCACCGTCGACACGGTCACCCAGACGCCGTTCGTCACGGTCGACGCGGCCGCCATCGAGTACGCGCGCGCCGGCGACGTCGTCACGTTCTCCGCGACGGATGCCGCGACCGCCGTGACGGAGGAAGGAATCGCCGCCTTCGGCAGCTATCCGGCCGGAACGGCGTTCGACCCGCTCACGTTCTCGGTCACGGCGCAGTGCCCGGCATCCACCCCGACCGCCGAGGTCGCACCCGCCGCCCCCGCGGAATCCGGGACGGACGACGCCGCACTCGCCGCGAGCCGTGAGCCCTCGGCGCCGGTCGGGGCGATCGCCGGGGC
>CANSLE010000121.1 GCA_947647645.1 uncultured Microbacterium sp. | reverse complement strand
GTTCGCACGTCGGCGCGGACCGTGGCCCGGAACTCTCCGACGAGGGCTTCCGCCCGACGCAGCTGCTCCCGTGAGGCGTCGCGGGCGTCGTCCGACGTCGACGCGGATGCCGCAGCCCGGGCCTGGGCCCGGGCGCTCTCGGCCTGCTCCCGCTCCGACTGTGCGGAGGCGGCCAGGTCGGCGCGGAGGCTCTTCATGGCCGCTCGGACGCTGCCGCGGACCTCCTCGGCGATCAGGCGGACGCTGTCGGCGAGGCCCGCTTCGATGCCTTCGAGTTCGTGGGCGCGCGCGGACACCTCGGCTCTGCCGGCGTCGGTGATCTCGTACACGGTCTTGCGGCCGTCGACGGACTTGGTCACGAGACCCTCCTCTTCGAGCTTGGACAGCCGCGGGTAGATGGTGCCCGCGCTCGGTGTGTACGTGCCGCCGGTGCGGTCGGACAGCGCCTGCATGAGGTCGTAGCCGTGCCGGGGGGACTCGTCGAGGAGGTTCAGCAGGTAGAGCCGCAGATCGCCGTGCGAGAAGACGGGGGGCATGCTCACGCCTCCTCTCCGGACGGGGTCGGCGTCCACGAGTGGTCGTCCTCCGCCGCGGGGGAGGACGCGGCATCCGTCGACGTCCGGCGCAGCACCGTGACGTCGCCCGACACGGAGTTGGCGCGGACGTCGACGAAACTGCCGCTGAGCTCGCCGACCGCGTCGACGTAGTTCGACGGGCCCGACGTCGAGCGCTTGATCCCGTCGACCATCAGCCGGCCGCTGACGCTGCGGAGCACGAAGTTCGCCGGGTGCCCCTCGTCGAGGCGTACGGTCGCGTCGCCGGACACGGTGTTCAGGCTCACCAGATCGACCCGGCCGGTCGAGTCGACCAGCGTGGCGCCCGAGACGGTGTCGATCGTCGCCTTGCGGATCCTGCCGGTTGCCGCCACGTCGCCCGATACGGAGTTGGCGCTGAGCGCGCCGTCGAGTCCGCGGATCTGCACGTCGCCGGAGACGGCGTTCACGGAGAGGTCGCCCGTCAGGCCGTCGACGATGATGTCGCCGGACACGGTGTTCAGTCGAGCCCCGGAGGCGAGACCCGCCACGAGGGCGCTCGCGGAGACGACACCGAGGTTGAGGAGGACGCCGCGGGGGACGGCCACGCTGATCTCGGCCTTGGGGCCACCGGAGCCGAAGTTGCGGAACACCTCGAGGAAGTTGTCCCAACGCAGCTGCGGGTGGTCGATCTCCACGACGTCGCCGGACGCCTCGATGCGGAGGTCCTTGATGGTCACCGCGTGCACCTCGATGCGCACGCCGGGCTCGTCGTGGGCGACGACGTCGATCTGCCCGCCGACGAGGCCGATCTTGAGCTTGCGGATGTCTTCGAGGTCGATCACCCGGGTCTCGCCCGGCTTGATGAGCCACTTCTCGAGTGTCATGGGTCTCTCCTGGATTCCGGCGATTCGAGATATATCGCGTGATCCGAGAGTAACACGATATATCTCGAATCGCCATCGTCTTCTCCGCACGCGAAAGCGCGCCGGCCTCCCGAGGGGAGCCGGCGCGCTTTCGAGCGGTCGCTGCTAGGCGCGACCGCCGCGCACGAGTCGGAGCAGGAACGCGATGATCGCGATGACGCCGACGATCAGGGCGACCCACAGCAGCCAGTTCAGGGCGGCGTTCATTCCGCCGACGATCGCGAGCACGATCGCCACGATGATGATGATGATGAGAGCGATGTTCATGTGATTGCTCCATTCTCGAGGGACCATGGACGCCTGACGCTAACCCCGTTCCCGGTCGTGGTCACCCCCCTTGCGGCGTCCTCCGAAACTGCGGTAGGGCCGTTGTATGCCTCAGAACAAGACCCCTGCCTCCCTCAAGGACCCAGAGCTCTACGAGGAGCTCCGCAGCGACGGCGCCTCGAAGCAGAAGGCCGCACGCATCTCCAACGCCGCGGCCCGCGATAGCCGCGGATCGGTCGGCAGACGCGGCGGTGAAGCCGGCTCGTACGAGGACTGGACGGTCGCCGAGCTCCGCGGCCGCGCGAAGGAACTCGGCATCCGCGGCTACTCCGGCAAACGGAAGGCGGAGCTCATCCACATGCTTCGCGACTCCTGACGTGCCGCGCCTGCGAAAGGTCCGCCCCGGGCGCGACCTCGGCTATCGGCGCGTCCGCTCGGGGGCGGGCTTCCGCTACGTGGATGCCGACGGCGCCGCTCTCCCGGCGCCGGAGCGGGAGCGCGTGGCCGCCCTCGTCATCCCGCCGGCGTGGACCGAGGTCTGGATCTGCACCGTCGCCAACGGCCACATCCAGGCGACGGGGATCGACGATGCCGGCCGCCTGCAGTATCTGTACCACCCCGACTGGTCCGCAGGCCGTGACAAGGGCAAGTACGCGCGCGCCCTACAGCTGGCCGAACGCCTGCCGAACGCCCGTGGCCGGGTCACCGTGTCGCTGCGACGGGAGGAGCTCGACCGCGAGCGCGTGCTGGCGACGGCGTTCCGGCTGCTCGATCAGGCGGCTCCGCGCGTCGGCAGCGAGCGCTACTTCTCCGCGCACGGCAGCCGGGGCCTGACGACGCTGCAGCGCCGGGATGCCGATGTCAGCGGCAGCGTGACGAGCCTGCGGTTCCCGGGCAAGAGCGGCAAGCGGCAGCGCCTCGAGGTGGACGACGACGATCTCGCCGCGGTGGTCGGTCTCCTCATCGCGGGGCGTCCGGCTGCGCCGCTGCTGGCGTATGTGCGCGGACGGCGACGGGTGCCGCTGACCCCGAAGGACGTGAACGTCTACGTGAGGACGATGACGGGTGGCAGCTTCACCGCGAAGGACTTCCGCACGCTCCGCGGCACGATCCTCGCCGCCGATGCGCTCGCACGCCTGGGAACGCCGGCGACGAAGGCCGACCGCAAGCGTGCGGAGGCCCTCGCCATCGCCGCCGCCGCGGCGGCCCTCGGCAACACCCCGGCGGTGGCGAAGAGGTCCTACATCGATCCGCGGGTCTTCACCCGATACCGGCGCGGAGTGCTGCTCGACACGGCGGTTTCGCCCGAATCGGCGATCCGTACCCTGCTCGCGCGATGACGCGGCGTTAGTCTTCCGACGTGCCCACCGCCCGCTGGTTCTCACCCGCCGCTGTCCTGCTGGTGTTCCTGGGCGGGGTGGTGGGCGTCGCGGTGCGCGCCGTCATCGTCGTCCCGCTCACCGCGGCCGCGCTTCACCCGCTGGTCGTTCCCGGCGTCACGCTCGCGATCAACCTCCTCGGCTCGCTGCTGCTCGGCGTCGTCGTGGGATGGCTCGCCGACCGGCATCCGCGGGCACGTCTGTTCCTCGGCACCGGAGTCATGGGCGGCTTCACCACATACAGCGCGTTCGCGGTGCAGTCGATCACGACATCGAGCGCGTCGCCGTACGTCGGCCTCGCCCTGATGGCGATCTCGCTGTTCGGCGGTGTCTTCGCCGCGGTCGTCGGACTCGCGCTCGGGCGCCGCATCGTGGACCGCCCGGGAGAGGTCGAGCTGCCGGAGGATGCCGAGTGAACCCGATCGAGATCGCCGCTCTCCTCGTCGGCGGGGGGCTGGGCGCCGCCGCGCGCTATCTCATGGACGGTGCGATCATGCGCGGCCGCGCCGGGGCTTTCCCCGTCGGCATCCTGATGGTGAACGTGCTCGGCTCCTTCCTCCTGGGACTTCTCACCGGCCTCGGCCCGACGGTCGCACCGGCGTGGGCGAGCATCCTCGGGATCGGTGCGCTCGGCGGGTTCACGACGTTCAGCACGGTGTCGGTCGAGACGGCGCTGCTCGCCGAGCGCGGGCGTCGTGACTGGGCCTGGATCAACCTCGTGGGCACGCTCGTGCTCTCGCTGGTCGCCGCCGCGGCCGGCATTCTGCTCGGCGGGCTCTTCCCGCGCTGAGGCGTCCCCTCGCGGACGCAGATTCTCGGGTTATCCCCCGCCTTCGGGCACCGTCGGGTGCCGGGGCGCGTGCGAGAATGAGGCGGATACACGCGTGTATCGAGCACCGCGTCCGCGCCCGTCTGAAGAGCAAGGGGTTCCCCGTGTCGCATCTCGCCGTCCTGAGCTTGAAGAACCGGGCCCTCATCGCCCTCATCACGATCGTCGCGGCGGTCTTCGGCGGGCTGGCTCTGACCAGCCTCAAGCAGGAGCTCATCCCGTCGGTGACGTTCCCGCAGCTCTCGATCCTCTCGACGTACCCGGGCGCATCGCCCGACGTCGTGAACAACGACGTGTCGACCCCGATCGAGACGGCCGTCCAGGGGATCCCCGGCCTCGAAACGACCACCGCGACGAGCACGACGAACGCGTCGATCGTCCAGGTGTCGTTCACCTACGGCACCGACCTCGCGACCGCCGAGCAGAAGATCCTGCAGGCGATCAATCGCATCAAGTCGACCCTGCCGACCGGGGTCGAGCCCAACGTCGTCTCCTTCTCCATCGACGACCTTCCGGTCATCGCGCTCGCCGTCACCGGCTACGGCGATGAGAAGACCATTCAAGCGAAGCTGAAGGCGAGCACCGTCCCCGACCTCCAGGACGTGAAGGGCGTCAGCGCGGCATCCATCGTCGGCGGACAGGGCCAGCGGGTCACCATCACGCCCGACCAGGCGAAGCTCGCGGCGGCCGGCTTCACGCAGACCGCCCTCACCGATGCGCTCAAGCAGAACGGGGTGCTCTTCCCCGGGGGCACCGTGACCGAGGGCGGCCAGACGCTCACCGTGCAGACGGGCAGCAAGCTCACCTCGGTCGATCAGATCGCCGCGCTGCCTCTCGTCCCCACCTCGGCGGCGCAGTTCGAGGGGGCACTGAGCCGCGGCGCGCTGAAGGTCGGCGACGTCGCCGCCGTCGCCCTCGCGCAGGATCCGGTCACCTCGATCTCGCGCGTCAACGGTCAACCGGCTCTCACGATCTCGATCACGAAGCTCCCGGCCGCGAACACGGTCGACGTCAGCCGCGCCGTCACCGCACTCCTGCCGAAGCTGCAGAGCGACCTCGGGGGCGATGCGCGCTTCAGCGTCGTGTTCGACCAGGCGCCGTACATCGAGCAGTCGATCGAGTCCCTCGCGCAGGAGGGGCTGCTGGGACTCGTCTTCGCGGTGCTGGTCATCCTCCTGTTCCTGCTGTCGGTGCGCTCCACCCTGGTCACCGCCATCTCGATCCCCACGAGCGTGCTCATCACGTTCGTCGGCATCCAAGCGTTCGGCTACTCGTTGAACATCCTCACGCTCGGCGCCCTCACGATCGCGATCGGACGGGTGGTCGACGACTCCATCGTCGTGATCGAGAACATCAAACGCCACTACGTCGAGGGCGCCGAAAAGCTGCCGTCGATCCTGTTGGCCGTGCGCGAGGTCGCCGCCGCGATCACCGCGTCGACGATCACGACGGTCGCCGTCTTCCTGCCGATCGCGTTCGTGGGCGACGTCACCGGCGAGCTGTTCCGTCCGTTCGCGATGACCGTCACGATCGCGATGGCCGCCTCGCTGTTCGTGGCGCTGACGATCGTCCCCGTGCTCGCGTACTGGTTCCTCCGCCCCGGGAAGCCGGTGCGGGATGCCGAGGGCAACGCCATCGACCCCGAGGATCCGGCCGCGCCGCCCTCGCGCCTGCAGCGCGCCTACCTGCCGATCCTCGGCTGGACCCTGAAGCACTCCTGGATCACGCTGCTGCTGGCTGTGCTCGTGCTCGGCGGGACCGCCGCCGCGGCGCCGCTGATGAAGACGAACTTCCTCGGCGACAGCGGGCAGAACACGTTCACCGTGACCCAGCAGGTCGGGAAGGCGCCGAGTCTCGCTGCCGAAGATGCCGCGGCGAAGAAGGTCGAGGCCGCCCTCACGGGCGTCGCCGGGGTGACGACGGTGCAGACCTCGATCGGGTCGAGCGGATCCGCGGTGCGCGACGCGTTCCGCGGTGGCAGCAGCGGCATCACCTACTCGGTCACGACCGACACCTCCGCCGACCAGGCCGCGGTCCGCAGCGACGTCGAGAAGGCGATCGCCGGTCTGAGCGACGTCGGCACGGTCACCGTGTCGTCCGGTCAGGGCGGCTTCGGCTCCAGCAACGTCGCGGTCAACGTGACCGCTCCCTCCTCCGCTGCGCTGCAGCAGGCGACCGACGCCGTCGTCGCCGGACTGCAGGGGAAGAACGGCATCGGCCAGATCACCTCGAACCTGTCGGCATCCCTTCCGTACGTCGCCGTCACCGTCGATCGCGCGAAGGCCGCGCGGCTCGGGCTGTCGGAGGTCGCCGTCGGCGGTCTCGTGTCCAACACGATGCAGCCGCGTCAGATCGGGTCGGTCGAGATCGACGGCCGGGCGCTCACGGTGTACCTCCAGTCCTCGTCCGTTCCGCAGACGATCGATGCGCTCAAGGGGCTTCAGCTCGCGTCGGCGAACGGACTCGTCCGTCTCGACCAGATCGCGACCGTCGAGCAAAGCACCGGCCCCACGTCGATCACGACGCAGCGCGGCCAGCGCACCGCGACCGTGACGGTGACGCCGTCGACCGACGACCTCAACACCGCGTCGGCCAGCGTGCGCACGGCCCTCACGGGCATCGATCTGCCCACCGGTGCCGCCGCGAAGCTCGGCGGTGTCGTCACCCAGCAGCAGGATGCCTTCGGCCAGCTGGGACTCGCGATGCTCGCGGCGATCCTCATCGTCTACATCGTCATGGTCGCGACCTTCAAGTCGCTGCGCCAGCCGCTGCTGCTGCTCGTCTCCGTGCCTTTTGCGGCGACCGGGGCGATCCTCCTGCAGATCGCCACCGGGGTGCCGCTCGGCGTCGCCTCCCTGATCGGCGTGCTCATGCTCATCGGCATCGTGGTCACCAACGCGATCGTGCTCGTCGACCTCGTCAACCAGTACCGCGTGAAGGGGCTGAGTGCGCACGATGCGACCGTCGCCGGCGGCTCCCGGCGGCTGCGCCCCATCCTCATGACCGCTCTCGCGACGATCTTCGCCCTCACACCGATGGCCCTTGGCATCACCGGTCACGGAGGCTTCATCTCGCAGCCGCTCGCGATCGTCGTGATCGGTGGGCTCGTCTCCTCGACCGTGCTGACCCTGCTCGTGCTGCCGACGCTCTACAACCTCGTGGAGGGTGCGCGCGAGCGCCGTGCCGCCCGGCGTGCTGCCGGCGGCGAGGATGGCGGCTCGGCGGCGGATGCCGACGCGGACCCCGTCGCCCCG
>CANSLE010000120.1 GCA_947647645.1 uncultured Microbacterium sp. | reverse complement strand
GGGCCCGCCCACCGCGCGGCGCCGACGGACGGCCTCCGCGATCTTCGCTGCCGACGGCAGGCGCGAGGCGGCGTCGCTCGTGACGACGTCGACCCACCCCTCGATGGTCGCCAGCAGGTTCTCGAGGCGGGCGAGGGCGGCGTCCTGGGCGGGCGTGCGCTGGGGCAGCAGCGCTCCCGACTCGAGTGCCGAGCGCAGCTCGTCCGGCGAGGACGGGTCGAAGCGAGACGCCAGATCCTCGAGGGCGCCGGTGTCGACGTGGATGCCGCGGGCGAACTCGGTGACCTGCGAGATGACGTGCAGGCGCAGCCACCGGGCGTGGCGGAACAGCCGCGCGTGGGCGAGCTCGCGGGTGCCGAGATAGAGGGCGAGCTGGTCGTCGGTCACATCGAGGTCGCGGGCGAAGTCGGCGAAGTTCTGCGGGAGGATCGCGGCCACGCCGTCGGGCATGACGGGGATGCCGACGTCGCCGCCGGAGACAACCTCTTGAGACAGCCGGCCGATCACGCCGCCCAGCTGCGCAGCGAAGAGCGCGCCGCCGACCCGGCGCATGAAGCTCCCGGCACCCGCGATGAGCTGCTTCATCTCCTCCGGCGTCTGCTCGTCGATGGCAGCCGTCAGCGCGCCGGCGATCGAGTCCGCGACGGGCTCGGCGAGCTCCTGCCACACGGGCAGAGTCTCCTCGACCCACTGCCCGCGGGTGATGGCTTGCGCGGGAGAGGGGAGGTCGGAGATCGTCGTGGCCTCGCTGAGCCACAGCGTCGCGAGGGCGAACGCCTGATCGAAGTCCTGCTTCTCGCCCGAGCTGATCCCGAGGCCGTCCTTGTTGGCGAGGTGGAGCGCCTGCGTCTTGGCGGAGCTCCAGTCGATCCCGTCGTCGCTGCCGTTGGCGAAGGCGTGCTGCAGCTGCGCCATCATCTGTTGCAGCATCGCCGGATCGACGCCGAGGCGGGCCAGCCCTTCGAGCTGCGCCGGGTCGAGGCCCGCGGCGCCACCGCCCAGCAGGTTCCGGAGCATCTCCTGGAAGTCGTCGTCGGGACGGTCGGGGGTGTCGTCAGCCATATCAGGCGCCTTTCAGCAGGCGGATATCGTCGCGTTCTACGCTAATGGCTGGACTTCCCCGCACGGCCGCCTCGGCCCGCCACGGAGGACGTCGTGTGTACGCCGATCGCGAACGATCGGCCGGGAGGGTCTGCTGTGGCACTGTTCGACGAGGGCACGACGATCGTGCCCGCGCGCCGTCGCCCGTTGTCTCGTGCGCGCCGCGTCGGCCTCTGGGCCCTCGCCGTCGCGCTCGTGGCGTTGCTCGCGCTCACGCTGATCCCGACCTCGTATGTGATCCAGCGCCCGGGCCCGGTCTTCAACACGCTCGGCACGACGGAGGACGCGAACGGCAAGCAGGTCCCGTTGATCACCGTCGACGGCGCACAGACCTATCCGACCTCTGGTGCGCTCGATCTGCTCACCGTCCAGGTGGTGGGCAACCGCGAGCGCACGCCCAGTTGGTTCGAGCTCGCGCTCGCGTGGTTCGACCCGGCGAAGGCCGTCATGCCGATCGACGACGTCTTCCCGCGGGGGAAGACCACAGAGCAGCGCAACCGGGAGAGCGCCGTGATGATGGTCGACTCGCAGAAGGAGGCGACCGCCGCCGCCCTCACACAGCTCGGCTACGACGTGAAGCCCATGGTGCGTGTGTACGCGCTCACCGATGACTCCGCCGCCCAGGGCATCCTGCAGAAGGACGACATCATCCGCGCCGCGAACGGCAAGCCCGTCACCGAGACCGATCAGCTGCGCACGATCATCAATGCGGGCGGTGGCGCGCCGGTGCAGCTGACGATCGAACGCGACGGCACGAGCCGCAATGTGGAGGTCACGCCGAAGCAGGCCGTGGCCGACGGCACGACTACCTGGCTCGTGGGCATCTCCACGATGCACGACTACGACTTCCCGATCGCCGTCACGATCCAGCTCAACAACGTGGGCGGACCGAGCGCCGGCATGATGTTCGCCCTCGGCATCATCGACATGCTCAGCGAGGGCGATCTCAATGGTGGCCGACAGATCGCCGGTACGGGGACGATCGACGCGGCCGGCAGCGTCGGCCCCATCGGCGGCATCCGCCAGAAGATGTACGGCGCCGTCGGTGCCGGCGCAACGTTCTTCCTCGCCCCGAAGGACAACTGCAACGAGGTCGTCGGTCACGTCCCGCCCGGGCTTCGCGTCTTCTCCGTCGGGACGCTGAAGGACGCTCTCGGCGCGCTGTCGACGATCCGCGACAACGGCGACCTCGACGCCCTGCCCACCTGCCGCTGAGCTCACGGCATCCTGGTAGGTTCCTCGGCGTCCCTGCAGAATGTGCCCGCCTAGGATGGTGGAGTGACCACGTCCTCAGCGCCGAAACAGGCCACGCCGAACCCCTTCCGCCGCGCCATCGCCATCACGCTCGCCGTGATCGCCGTGATCGTGGTGGGCTTCTTCGTCTTCGCGAGCCTCTACGCCGACTGGCTGTGGTTCGATCAGCTGGGCTTTTCCAGCGTGCTGTGGACGCAGTGGTCGGCTCGCGTGATCATGTTCGTCATCGGCTTCCTCGCGATGGCGGTCCCCGTCTTCGTCGCCATCCAGCTGGCCTATCGGCTGCGGCCCGTCTACGCGCGCCTCACCTCGCAGCTCGACCACTATCAGGAGGTCGTCGAGCCCCTGCGGCGCCTGGCCATGTGGGGGATCCCGGTGTTCTTCGGGTTCTTCGCGGGGTTCGCCTCCTCGGCGCAGTGGCAGACGGTGTGGCTGTGGGCCAACCGCGTCGACACGGGTGACCTCGACCCGCAGTTCCAGATGGACACGGGCTTCTATCTGTTCTCGCTCCCGTTCTTCAGCTCGCTGCTCGGGTTCGTCTCGGCGGTCCTGCTCGTCTCGCTGATCGTCACGGCGCTGGTCGCCTACCTCTACGGGTCCGTCCGCATCGGCCAGCGCGAACTGCGCATCTCCAAGGCGGCGCGCATCCAGCTCGCGGTGATCGCAGGCCTGTACCTGCTCGTGCAAGGAGTCAGCATCTGGCTCGACAGGTACAAGACGCTGACGCAGCGAAGCGACCGGATCACGGGCGCGAGCTACGTCGACGACCACGCCGTCATCCCCGGTCTCACGATCATCGCGATCGCCGCGGTGCTCGTCGCGATCCTCTTCTTCGTGACCGCCGTGATCGGCCGCTGGCGCTTCCCTCTGATCGGGACGGGATTGCTCGTCGTGTCCGCTCTCGTCGTGGGCGTTGCGTACCCGTGGTTCGTGACGAACCTGCAGGTCCGTCCGAACCAGGAGACGCTGGAGAGTCCGTACTATCAACGGAACATCGATGCGACGAAGAAGGCGTACGGCATCGACGGCCTCATCAAGAGCGACTTCCAGGCCGTGACGAACGGTGCACGGGGCCAGCTGCGCTCGGACGCCGAGACCACCGCATCGATCCGGATCATGGATCCGGCGATCATCTCGCCCACGGTGCGCCAGCTGGAGCAGTACCGGTCGTACTACCAGTTCACCAACCCGCTGGATGTCGACCGTTATCAGATCGACGGCAAGTCCCAGGACACCGTGGTCTCCGTCCGCGAGCTGAACATGGCACAGCTGGGCCAGGCGGCATCCTGGTACAACTCCACGCTCGTGTACACGCACGGGTACGGCATGGTCGCGGCGAAGGGCAACGAGCGCACCGCGGACGGCAACCCGGTCTTCGTGGAGCGCGGCATCCCGACGACGGGCGCGCTCACGACGGGGGAGAAGTACGAGCCCCGCATCTACTTCGGCGAGAACTCGCCGCCGTACTCGATCGTCGGCGCCCCCGAGGGCTCGCCCGACATCGAACTCGACTACCCGCGCGGCACCGGTGATGCGGCGCAGACCAAGACGACCTTCCGTGGCAACGGCGGACCGAACATCGGGAACCCGTTCAACCGTCTGATCTACTCGCTGAAGTTCCAGTCGACCGACATCCTGCTGGCGGACGGCATCAATGCGCAGTCGCAGATCCTCTACGACCGCAACCCGGTCAGCCGGGTGAACAAGGTCGCCCCCTACCTCGAGCTGGACAACGATCCTTACCCCTCCGTCGTCGACGGGCGGATCGTGTGGATCGTCGACGGGTACACGCTGAGCGCGAACTATCCCTACTCGTCGATCGTGAGCCTGCGCGACGCCATCAGCGACACGACCAACACGACCCCGCGCGTCGCCCTGGACGACGTCAACTACATCCGCAACTCGGTGAAGGCGACGGTCGACGCGTACGACGGCAAGGTCACCTTGTACGCCTGGGACGACACCGACCCCTTGCTCAAGGCGTGGTCGAAGATCTACCCCACCACGCTGAAGCCGCTGGCCGACATGAGTGGCGACCTGATGAGCCACGTGCGGTACCCGACCGATCTGTTCAAGGTGCAGCGCGCCATGCTCGGGACGTACCACGTCGACGACGCCGGCTCGTTCTACCAGCGCGACAACGCGTGGAAGACCCCGAACGACCCCGTCTCCAAGCAGGAGGTGCTGCAGCCGCCGTACTACCTGACGATGAAGATGCCGGGCCAGCAGGCGCCGAGCTACTCGATGTTCACGACGTTCATCCCGGGCGGTGACGACACGCGCAACGTGCTCATGGGGTACCTGTCGGTCGACTCGGATGCCGGGACGACGGCGGGGACAAAGAATCCGAACTACGGCAAGCTGCGAATGCTGGAGATCAACGCCGAGACGCCGGTTCCCGGTCCCGGGCAGGTGCAGAACACGTTCAACTCCGCGCCATCGGTGTCGTCCTTCTCGAACCTGCTGAATCAGAACCAGTCTCAGGTGCTCAACGGCAACCTGCTGACCCTGCCCGTGGGCGGTGGACTGCTCTACGTGCAGCCCGTGTTCGTGCAGTCGTCGGGCTCGACGAAGCTGCCGACGCTCCAGAAGATCCTGGTGGCCTTCGGCAGCCAGGTGGCCTTCGAGAACACGCTGCAGGATGCGCTCGACAAGCTGTTCGGGGGCGATTCGGGAGCGAGCGCGGGAGACGGCGACGTTGCCCCGACGCCCGCCCCCTCGCCGTCGGCCACGGCCGGATCGGGCGGTTCCGGGTCGGGGGGAGGCGCCGGTACCAGCGTCGAGTTCCAGGCGGCGCTCAAGGACGCGCAGCAGGCGATGATGGACCGCCAGAACGCTCTGACGCAGGGCGACTGGGCGAAGTACGGCCAAGCCGATGCGCGCCTCACGGCCGCCCTGCAGAAGCTGATCCAGCTGCAGGGCCAGGGCTGACCTCCTGATCCTCACGCGCGGACCGGGTCCTTCAGGGGACCCGGTCAGCGCGTGAGGGCGAACCAGATGAGCAGCAGAGTGACCGCGAAGCCGGTGAACTGGTTGAGCCAGAGGAATCGGTCCCAGCCGCGGGTGGCGGTCGCGGCATCCGCGTCGGCGACGTTGCGGTACGGCCACACCGTCGCGATGTAGGGCGCGGCCAGGACGACGGCGAGCGGTCCGGGCCAGGTCGAGACGAGCATGACCACCCCGGCGAGGGCATAGCAGGCGATGGACAGGCGCACGGTGGCGCGTGCACCGAAAGCCGTCGCGATGGAACCGATGCCTGCCGCACGGTCGGCCACGACGTCCTGCACTGCGCCGAACGCGTGCGACGCGACGCCCCACAGGGCGAACGCGACGATCACAGCGACCAGCTGCCAGGTCCAGGTCGCCCCCGCCAGCACCAGACCGTACACGGCGGGTGAGAAGAAGTGGATGCTGCTGGTGATGGAGTCGGCGACGGGGCGCTCCTTCAGCCGCAGCGGCGGGGCGGAGTAGAAGACGACGAAGAACATGCTGACGGCCAGGACGGCCCACGACCACGCAGAGCCGAGGAGCACGAGCGAGACGAGGAACGGTGCGCACGACAGCGCGGCCGCCCACAGCGTGACACGGTGGAACCGTCGGTCCAGGACGGCACCGTGCGCGCCGCCCTTGCGGGGGTTGCGCATGTCGGACTCGTAGTCGAAGACGTCGTTGATGCCGTACATGGCGAGGTTGTAGGGGATGAGGAAGAAGACCGTGCCGACCAGCAGGGTGAGGTCGAGTCGCCCCGTCGTGAGGAGCACGGCGGCTGCGAACGGGTACGCGGTGTTGATCCAGCTCACGGGCCGTGATGCGACGAGCAGCTGTCGCAGGGTTCCACCGACGCTCATCGGGCGCCTCCGATCGCAGGATCCGGCGTGGGGGCTTCAGACGGTGGGCGGCGGAGCAGCTCCATGACGGCAGGCAGGGCGAAGGCCGCGACGATCGGGTACGAGAGGTCCTCGATCGGAGCGAGTCCCACGCGGATGCCGCTGATGAGCTCCTCCGGGTAGGTGAACAGCCCCGTCGCGATCATGACGTTGTCGAAGACGACCGTCAGGGCGACCAGGACGAGGGCGGTGAGAACGCTCGTGCGCACGCGCCTACCGAAGCCGGGCCGACGCGCGGTCGCGAGCACGGTGATGAGCCCCGCGAGGGCGAACGGCAGCACGATCAGGGGGTAGGTCATGACGCTCCCGTCGCGTCACCGGGGTGCCGCCGGGTCTGCCGCGATCCGCGCGCGCGGCTCACGGCGGCATGCACGACGAGGGCGAGATAGCTGAGGAACGCGAGGAAAACCGGCTCCTCGACGGGCAGGTGCGGGGCCAGGTCGAGCCCCAGCAGATGGGGGCTGTCGCCCTTCACGAAGACCCCGGTGGCGATGCCGACGGCATCCCACAGCAGGAAGAACGCGGTGCCGATGGCGACGGCGAGCGCGGTCCGGAGGCGGGGGCGGTCGCCGGCGATGCGCGGCTCTGCCCACATCGCCAGCCGGAACCGCACGTCGAGGCTCGCGACACCGCCGATCGACACCGCCAGAACGAGCAGGTACGCGCCGGGCATGTCAGTCGTCGTCCGCGCGCCGTCCGCCGGCGCCGATCCCCGACGGCTCAGGCAGGCGTGCGGCGCCGTGGTCTCCCCGCAGACGTTTCACGACCAGCTCGGCGGAGATCAGGCACATCGGCAGACCGATGCCGGGCAGCACCGATGCCCCGGAGTAGAACAGCCCCCGGACCTTGCGCGACGCGTTGCGGGGGCGGAAGACGGCGCTCTGGCGGAGCGTGTGTGCGAGGCCGAGGGCGCCGCCGCGCCAGGCGGCCAGGTCGGCCTCGACGTCGGCGGGGGCGATCGTGCGGCGAACGCGGAT
>CANSLE010000119.1 GCA_947647645.1 uncultured Microbacterium sp. | reverse complement strand
GTTCAGGTCGTCGAGCAGGCGGTCGGCGTACTCCGTGATCCGGAAGAACCACTGGGTGAGCTTCTTCTTGACGACCACGGCGCCGCTGCGCTCCGAGGTGCCGTCCGGCAGGACCTGCTCGTTGGCGAGCACGGTCTGGTCGACCGGGTCCCAGTTCACCAGGGCGTCCTTGCGGTACGCGAGGCCCTTCTCATAGAGCCGCTGGAAGAGCCACTGGTTCCAGCGGTAGTACTCGGGGTCGGAGGTGTGCAGCACACGGGACCAGTCGAAGGAGACACCGTACTGCTGCATGCTCGAGCGCTGCTGCGCGATATTGCCGTAGGTCCAGCCGCGCGGCTCGACGCCACGCTTGATCGCGGCGTTCTCGGCCGGCAGGCCGAAGCTGTCCCAGCCGATCGGGTTGAGCACGTTGTACCCGCGGTGACGCCAGAAGCGCGCCACGATGTCGGAGTAGAGGTAGTTCTCGGCGTGCCCCATGTGGAGGTCGCCCGAGGGGTACGGGAACATCGCGAGCACGTACTTGCGGGGTCGCGCGTCGTCCTGGCCACCGGCACGGAACGGGTCCTGCTCGGCCCAGATGCGCTGCCACTTCTCCTGCACGGCGTGGACGTCGTACGGTCCGTTCTCGGCGGCGGTGGCGATGTCTGTGGGGCTGCTCATGGGGAGGCGAAGACCAATCTGAAAGCTCGGGAACGCCTGAAAGGCGTCCTTCCAGGTTAGCGGACCAGCCTTACCATCCCGGTGGGAGCTCGGCCCCCAACACGCTCAGCGGGCCGCGGGCCTTGACGCCGACCTCGGCGACCTCCTCGTCGGGATCGGACAGCCAGGTGATGCCGCCGCCGGCGCCGACGTAGGCGGCGTCGGCGCGCACGACGATCGACCGGATGGTCATGGCGAGATCGGCGCGTCCGTCGGTGCCCACCCAGCCGAAACAGCCGGCGTAGAGGCCGCGGGGGCCTTTCTCGAGCCCGTTGAGGATGGCCATGGCCGACAGCTTCGGCGCACCCGTCATGCTGCCCGCCGGGAAGGCCGCGTCGAGGAGGTCGCCGAGCGTCGTTCCCGGAGTGAGCCGCCCGGCGACGGTGCTCACGAGCTGGTGCACGGCGGAGTACGACTCGACGTCGAGCAGCCGTTCCGCGACGACCGTCCCCGGCGCGCAGACCCGTTGCAGGTCGTTGCGCATGAGGTCGACGATCATGACGTTCTCCGCGCGTTCCTTCACGCTCTCCTGAAGCCCCCGTCGGAGCGCGTCGTCGTCGTGGGCGTCGCGGCCGCGTGGTCGCGTCCCCTTGATCGGGCGGGTGCGCACGGAGCCGTCGCCGACCTCGAGGAAGCGCTCCGGACTCGCGCTGAGGAGGGCCGTGGTGCCGTTGCGGATGATGCCGCCGTGGTGCGCGGGCAGACGATCCCGCAGGGCGAGGTAGGTGGCCACCGGGTCGATCGGCATGGGGGCCGCGACGGTGAACCGCGTCGTGAGGCAGAGCTGATAGGCGTCGCCGGCGCGGATGGCCTCGCGGCACCTCTCGATGAGCGCACGGTACTCCGCCGGTGTCTGTCGAGCGGATGCCGTCCGTTGCACGGCCTCGTGCGGGGCGGCGGCCCGACGGTCTCGCCCGGCGCGCGCCCAGCGGACGACCGCCGCGGTCGCCGTGCCGAGCAGTTCCTCCGGGCCGATCACCCACATCCCGCGTGACGCGTGATCGAAGGCGACGAACCAGGACACGCGCTGCCACGAGTCTTGCGGACCGTCGTCGTCGACGACGCACGCCGGAGCTCCTCCGATCGCCGCCGCCGCGTCGTAGCCCGCCCAGCCGACCCAGCCGCCCCGGAACGGGCCGGGGACCGGCGCGTGTGCCGCATCGGTCGTCGCCAGCGGCAGATCGTGCGGCGGACGTTCCTCCGGCGCGCCGGGGCCCATCCAGCTGAATCCGCTCATGGCGTCGGGCCCGGCATCCAGCCAGAAGGAATGCTCCTCGGCGCCGAGGCCGCCGGCGAACACCGCCGCCGGGTCTGACCAGTCGAGGCGATGGGCGACGATGCGCGCGGACATGCTCTCAGGCTAGACGGCGGTCCGCATTCCCTCGGCGCCCTCCCTCAGCCTGTGCACAAGTGTCTCCCCCGTAGGCTGGGGACGTGAACGAGTTCCTCTCATGGCTGCTCGACGCCGTGCAGAGTGTGGACCCCGTCCTGCGCACGGTGTTGGCGGGCGTCGCCATCGTGCTGGAGACGAGCGTGCTCGTCGGTCTCATCGTTCCGGGAGACACCGTGGTCATCGTGGCCTCCACAGCGGTGGGGTCGGTCGCCGAGGGCGCGATTCTGATCGTGGTCGTCGTCGTGGGGGCGCTCATCGGTGAGAGCATCGGCTTCGGGCTCGGCCGGTGGCTGGGGCCGCGGATTCGGTTCTCGCGTCTGGGCAGGCGGATCGGGGAGGACAACTGGACGCGAGCGGAGCTGTACCTCCGCCGCCGCGGGGGGCCCGCGATCTTCCTCTCGCGCTTCCTGCCCGTGCTGCACTCTCTGGTTCCCCTCACCGTGGGGATGAGCGGATTCTCCTACCGTCGCTTCCTCGCCTGGACGGCACCGGCCTGCACCGTCTGGGCGGTCGCCTACGTGAGCGTCGCCGCCGCGGCGGCGGGCACGTACCGGGAGCTCGCCGATCAG
This sequence comes from uncultured Microbacterium sp., assembly GCA_947647645.1. Lineage (GTDB taxonomy): Bacteria > Actinomycetota > Actinomycetes > Actinomycetales > Microbacteriaceae > Microbacterium. The sequence continues at coordinate 4,633 of CANSLE010000119.1, read as the reverse complement.
CTTCATTTCGCGGGCTACCTGTTCGTCGGCGTCATCGCGGTGTTCCTCGTGCTCGCCTATGTCGCCAAGCGCCTGATCGTCGCCCGCGAGGCCCGCCACATGACGGTGGACGACGATGGCCGCACCGACGGCCCCGCCGACCGCATGGGAGACTGAGGCGATGTCCACCGAACCCGCTCCCCGCGCCAAGGTTCTCTGGATCGCACGTCTGGAGTACCGCTTCCACACCTGGCGGGAGCGGCGGGCGCGCGCGCGGGGGCTGACGCCGAGGGTGTCGGCCTATCCGGGATACGGCGGGGAGGACTGGGTGCGGGTGCTGGGTCGCGTCCTGATCGTGCCCCCGGTGCGCGCGCGGCGTCGTGGGCGTCAACGTGGCGAGGACGCCGGTGTCCGCGGATGGCGGAGCTTTGCGGCGGTGCCTGTCGGATATGCCCGCGTGACGGTGACCGTCGACGGCGTGACGCACGAGGTCGTCGCCGACCGTGGCGGCGTGATCGACACGGTGCTGCCGGCGCGCCTGCAGCCGGGGTGGCAGCCGCTGTCCATGTCCGTGGAGGGGTCCGCATCGTTCGAGACCCGCGTGTTCGTGGTCGGCGCGGACGTGCGTTTCGGCGTGGTCTCCGACGTGGACGACACTGTCATGGTCACCGCCCTCCCCCGCCCGCTCGTCGCCGCGTGGAACTCGTTCGTGCTCAACGAGCACGCGCGCCAGCCGGTGCCGGGGATGGCGGTACTGCTCGAGCGCCTGCTCCGGGACCACCCAGGCTCTCCCGTGATCTACCTCTCGACGGGCGCCTGGAACGTCGCTCCCACGTTGCAGCGCTTCCTCCGCCGCCATCTGTTCCCCCCGGGTGCACTGCTGCTCACCGACTGGGGGCCGACGCACGACCGCTGGTTCCGCAGTGGACGCGCCCACAAGGAAGAGAACCTGCGCCGGCTCGCTCGGGAGTTCCCGACCGTGAAGTGGATGCTCATCGGTGACGATGGGCAGCACGACGACGCGCTCTACACCGCGTTCGCGAGCGAGAAGCCCGACCATGTCGCCGCCGTTGCGATCCGACGCCTGTCGTCGGCCGAGGCGGTGCTCGCGGGAGGTCGGACGGCCGTCGACGATCACTCCGCGGCCGAGGTCCCGTGGTTGACCGGTGACGATGGTGCGGCGCTGCTCGACCGCCTCGCCGAGATCGGCGTGGTGGATCGCGATCCCGATGCTGTCGGGGGCCCCGCGTAGGCTGGCCGCATGTGCGGTCGATTCGTCGTGGGCAGCTCCGGGGCCGAGCTCGTCGGGGTCTTGCGGGTGGACGTGATCGGTGATGACCTTCCCGCCACGTCCTACAACGTGGCGCCCACCGACCGCGTCGCCATCGTGCTCGACTCGGCCAAGACCGAACCGCCGACGCGACGGCTGGAGGCCGCGCGCTGGGGCCTCGTGCCCGCCTGGGCGAAGGATCCCGGCATCGGTGCGAAGGCGATCAACGCACGGGCGGAAGAGGTCGAGGACAAGCCCATGTTCCGTCAGGCCCTCATCGCGCGGCGCGCGATCGTCCCGGCATCCGGCTACTACGAGTGGAAGACCGAGGACGGCGTCAAGACGCCCTACTACATCCACCCCGCCGACGATGTGCCGTTGTTCTTCGCGGGCCTGTACGAGTGGTGGAAGGACCCGTCGAAGGGCCGGGATGATCCGTCGCGCTGGGTGCTGAGCTTCACCATCATGACGAGGGATGCCGTCGGTCAGCTCGGGTCGATCCACGATCGGATGCCGCTGCTCATCGACGCCGACTACGCCGATGTCTGGCTCGATCCGACCACGGAGAACGTCGGCGATCTGCTCGACGCGACGATCGACGCGGCTCCGACGCTCGTCGACGGGCTGCTCATGCGCGAGGTGGGCCCGGCCGTCGGCAATGTGCGCAACAACGGACCGGAGCTGATCGCACCGCTGCCCTGACAACGGTGGGGGCGGCGCCTCGCGGCGACCGCCCCCGTCCGTCCTCGCTGTCGATCAGACGAACTCGACCGTCGCATTCTCGTTGTTCAGGACGATGACGGGAGTGATGGCCGAATGGCCGGCCGCGCGGATCTTCTCCGCATCGAAGCGGATCAGCGGCGTACCCACGTCGACCGTGTCGCCGGCCTTCACGAGGGTCTCGAACCCGTCGCCCTTCATCTCCACGGTGTCGATGCCGATGTGGATCAGCAGCTCGGTGCCGTCGGCGAGAGTGAGCCCGATCGCGTGTCCCGTCGGGAACACCGAGGCGACGGTGGCTCCCGCGGGTGCGACGATGGTGTCGCCGGAGGGGTCGATGGCTAGCCCCGGTCCCATCGTGCCCTCGGAGAACATCGGATCGGGCACCTCGGAGAGCGGCAGCACGGTTCCCGCTGCCGGCTGGCGGAGCTGGAGCGTCGCCGCCCCGCCGATCGTCGATCGCAGGTGCTGCTCCGCGGCGGCGCCGGTCTGGCCGGCATCCGTCCCCGGGACGGCCTCGATGGTGCGACCGTTGAGGATGTCCTCCATCGCGTCCTTCACGAACTGGACGTTGAGCCCGTAGACCACCTGCACCGAGTGACCGCCCGGCTTGATGGTGCCTGCTGCTCCCGCGCGCTTCAGGGCGTGCTCGTCGACCTGCGACGGGTCGGCGATCTCCATCCGCAGGCGGGTGGCGCAGTTGTCGACGTCCAGGATGTTCTGCTTTCCGCCCAGGGCGGTGATGAACTTCTCGGCCGTGCCGTGGTAGCCGGTCAGGCTGGTGCCGGCGTTGTCGGCATCCTGCTCGTCGAGCTCGTCGCCGCGGCCGGGCGTCTTGAGGTTGAAGTGTCTGATCACGAAGGAGAAGGTGAAGAAGTAGATGAAGAACCAGGCGACGCCCAGCAGCAGGAGGATCCACGGGTTCTGGGCCATCGGGTTGGCCCACTGCAGCACCATGTCGATGAAACCCGCGGAGAACCCGAAACCGAGCCGCGTCGGCAGCATCGCCGCGACCATGACGGAGATGCCCGTGAAGACGGCGTGGATCAGGTACAGCCAGGGAGCGACGAACATGAACGAGAACTCGAGCGGCTCGGTCACGCCCACGAAGAACGATGCGATCGCGCCGGAGAGCATGATGCCGTAGGTGACCTTCTTGCGGCGCGAGTCGGCGGTCAGGTACATCGCGAGCGCTGCACCCGGCAGGCCGAACATCATGATCGGGAAGAAGCCGGCCATGTACTGGCCGGTCACGCCGTAGGTCCCCGTCCCGTGGAGGAAGTTGACGAGGTCGTTGATGCCCGCGACGTCGAACCAGAACACCGAGTTGAGGGCGTGGTGCAGTCCCGTGGGGATGAGGAGTCGGTTCATGAAGCCGTAGAGGCCGGCGCCGACCGGGCCGAGCGTCGAGATCCACTCACCGAAGGTGACGAGCGCGCCGAAGACGACGGGCCAGACGAACATGAGCACGACGGCGACGACCAGCGACAGGCCGGCGGTGACGATGGCGACCGAGCGCTTGCCGGAGAAGAACGACAGCGCGTCGGGGAGCTTCGTGTCCTTGAAGCGGTTGTAGCACCAGGCGCCGATGAGGCCGGCGACGATGCCGACGAACACGTTCTGCACCTTCTCGAACGCCGGGTTCACACCGGCGAGGTCGGGGATGCCGAGGAGCTTCTGCATTGTGGCCGGTGCGAGCAGCGTCGTGATGGTCAGCCATGACACCAGGCCCGCCAGGGCCGATGTGCCGTCGCTCTTGTTCGCCATGCCGATGGAGATGCCGACGGCGAACAGCAGAGGCATGTTGGAGAGCAGAGCACCACCGGCGGCGCCCAGGAAGGCGGACACGATATTGGCGCTGCCCGCGGCGGAGCTGATCCAGTAGGAGATACCGGACAGGATCGCGGCGACCGGCAGCACCGCGACCGGCAGCATGATTGATCTGCCGAGGCGTTGAAGGAACTTCATCGGTGGAACTCCATCCGTGATGGCAATCAGCTCGCGCGTCGTTGCGAACCACTGATGGGACGCTACCGCTGATTGGTCGCTGTGCACAGCATTCACTCAGCTCGTTCCGGGGCCCGTCCCCAGTGAGCTCGCCACTGACGGTGGCTCCGTCGATCCCGCTCGATGGCGGCCCCTCGTGGAGAGTGAGACAGCGCACCGGTTCTTCCGGGGCTGTGGCGGCCCGGCATCGGGGACAGGAGGGCGGCCGCCCGACGACGCCCTCTTCACGGGAACGCCGCCCTGCCGGATTGGCTCAACGCGGCGGTTGCTCGGCGAGCACGCCCCGGCACCGCGCCACGTCGACCGCGGCCTGCGCGACGAGGGCGTCGACGCCCTCGAATCGGAGGGTCGGACGGAGGAAGGCCACGATCCGCACGCTCAGCTGCCGCCCGTATAGATCGAGATCGACGTCGTGCAGGTATACCTCGACCCGGCGCGGTCGGACACCGTCGAAGGTCGGATTGGCGCCAATGCTCACGCTCGCCGGGTGGGCCGCGCCATCGCCGTCGATCTCGGCCCAGGCGGCGTAGATGCCATCGGCGGGAAGCTCCGCGCCTTCGCAGCGCAGGTTCGCCGTGGGGAACCCGAGGCCGCGCCCACGCCCGTCCCCGGGGACGACGACACCCGTCAGCGCGGTCGCGATCACAGCCGGGGCGC
>CANSLE010000118.1 GCA_947647645.1 uncultured Microbacterium sp. | reverse complement strand
GCCGCGTCGCGAGCGCAGCGGCGGCCCGACGGCCACGTATCGCATCGAGGTCGGACGCCGTCACAAGGTCGAGCCGCGCCAGATCGTCGGCGCCCTGGCGAACGAGGGAGGGCTGCGCCGCGAGGACTTCGGCGCGATCCAGATCCGTCCTGACTTCTCCCTGGTCGAGCTGCCGGCCGACCTCCCGCGCGACACTCTGCAGCGGCTGGAGGGCACCCGCATCAGCGGCCGCCTCATCGAGATCAAGCCCGACCGCTTTCAGCGTTCGGCGAAGCGCCCCGACCGCGGCGAGCGTCCCGATCGCGGCGACCGTGACCGCGGCGAGCGTCGTCCGCATCGGGACTGAGCTCGCCGCGGCATCCGCCCGCGTCGGGACTGAGCTCGCCGCGGCATCCGCCCGCGTCGTGACGCAACTGCAAGGGATTCGCGGCGACACGCCGTGCCTGAGCGGGAAGAAGCGGCGGGTCGCGCCAGAGGCCGTGCAGTTCGGGCGCGCGGGTGTCCCGGCGACCGGCGGCGGTCGGTGGCGAGCCCGGTCGTTGAGTGAGGCGCGTAGCGCCGAATCGAACGCGCGCGCTGACGGAACGGCAAGGGCTGCCGGGCGACGCGCCGCAGTGCTCGCCGCGGTGGCGGCGTGCCGGCTGAGATCCCTTGCAGCTCGGTCGGGGGTGGCTGCGGCGGGGCGACTCAGCGGATCTCGACCTGGGCCGTCTTCACCGGCAGCATGAGCAGAAGTCCCGCGAGCAGGATCAGCACGATGCCAAGGATGCCGAGGCGCGTGTCGCCGCTGAGGGAGACGAACAGGGCGAACAGGCCCGGAGCGAGGAACGACACGGCACGTCCGGTCGTGGCGTACAGGCCGAAGATCTCGCCCTCGCGCCCCTCCGGGGTGAGGCGTGCGAGAAACGAACGGGATGCCGACTGCACCGGCCCCACGAACATGCACAGCACGAGCCCGACGATCCAGAACCCGAGCTGTGCGGTGCCGATGAACAGCACGGCGATGCCCGCCACGACGAGCCCGACGAGCGAGACCAGGATGACGTTCTTCGGTCCGAAGCGGTCGTCCAGCCGGCCCGCGAAGATCGTCGAGATGCCCGCGACGACGTTCGCGGCGACCGCGAAGTAGAGCACCTGCGCCGAGCTGAAGCCGAACACCTGGGCGGCGATGATCGCCCCGAATGTGAACACGCCCGCCAGCCCGTCGCGGAACACGGCGCTGGACAGCAGGAACAGCAGCACCTGGCGGTTGCCGCCCCAGAGGCCGCGGAGGGTCCCCCACAGCAGGGCGTAGGAGCGGAAGAAGCCCACCTTCACGCGCCGCTCGGATGCCGGGATCTCCGGAACCCGCACGAGGACGGGGATCGCGAAGGCCCCGAACCACACCGCTGAGGCGAGCACCGCGAGGCGGATGTGCAGTCCGCCGTCGGTCGTGATGCCGAGGGGCCCAGGGCTCGAGGTCAGACCGATGAAGCCGACCAGCAGGATGAGCAGCAGCACGATGCCGCCGACGTAGCCCATGCCCCAGCCGAAGCCCGAGACGCGTCCCATCGTCTGCCGCGTCGAGACCTGCACGAGCATCGCGTTGTAGTTCACGCTCGCGAACTCGAAGAAGACGTTGCCGACGGCCAGCAGCATCGCCCCGACGACGAGGTAGCCGGGCGTGCCCTCCACGAAGAACATCGCCGCCATCGCGAGCACGACGATGCCGGTGTTGACGCCGAGCCAGAGCTTGCGCCGGCCCGAGCCGTCGGAGCGCTGGCCGAGGACGGGCGCGAGGAGGGCGACGAGGATGCCGGCGATCATCAGCGCGATCCCGATCAGTGACGCGTTGTCGGCCTTCGCCGCGACGAGCGCCGGGTTCTTGTCGTCGCCTGCCGCGGCGGCGACGATCGCCGGGTCGATGAAGTAGCTGCTGGACAGGTACGTGCTGAAGACGAACGTCGTGACGACCGCGTTGAACGCCGCGGAGCCCCAGTCCCAGAGCGCCCATGCGAGCACGCCCCGCTTGTCGGCGGCGACGGCGCGGGCTCCGGTGGCGGCGAGGGAATCGGGGGCGGGCTGGTCGGGCAGTGACATGTTCGTCACGGTATGTCCCTTCGGTGAACACCGGGTGGCGCCGCAACGCCGCGGTCCGAGGCTCAGGCTACCCCTGGACTCCGGCCTGAGAAGTTGAGCCGATCCATATCAACTTGCGTTTGACAGCGGTGGATGCCGCGGTTATCGTGGAACACATCGAAGTTGAGTCGTGAGGACTCAACCCCCGCAGACTTCTTCAGATCCGTTTCACGAAAGGGAACACAATGGCACGTGCAGTGGGTATCGACCTCGGGACGACCAACTCCGTCGTCTCCGTCCTCGAGGGCGGCGAGCCGAAGGTCATCGCCAACGCCGAGGGATTCCGCACGACCCCGTCGGTCGTCGCCTTCACGAAGGACGGCGAGGTGCTCGTCGGTGAGACCGCCAAGCGCCAGGCCGTCACCAACGTCGACCGCACGCTGGCCTCGGTCAAGCGCCACATGGGCACCGACTGGAAGACCCAGGCGATCGACGGCAAGCAGTACACGCCGCAGGAGATCTCCGCCCGCATCCTCCAGAAGCTCAAGCGCGACGCCGAGACCTACCTGGGCGACGCAGTGACCGACGCGGTCATCACCGTCCCGGCCTACTTCAACGACGCCGAGCGTCAGGCGACGAAGGATGCCGGTGAGATCGCGGGACTGAACGTCCTGCGCATCATCAACGAGCCCACCGCGGCCGCGCTGGCCTACGGCCTCGACAAGGGCAAGGAGGACGAGCTCATCCTCGTCTTCGACCTCGGTGGTGGCACGTTCGACGTGTCCCTTCTCGAGGTGGGCAAGGACGACGACTTCTCGACGATCCAGGTGCGCGCGACCGCCGGTGACAACCGTCTCGGCGGCGACGACTGGGACCAGCGCGTCGTGGACTACCTCATCAAGCAGTTCAAGGACACCACCGGCGTCGACGTCTCGGGCGACAAGATCGCCCTGCAGCGCCTGAAGGAGGCGGCCGAGCAGGCGAAGAAAGAGCTGTCGAGCTCCAGCAGCACGTCGATCAACCTGCCCTACCTCTCGCTGACCGAGTCGGGCCCGGTCTCGCTGTCCGAGACCCTGACCCGCGCGAAGTTCGAGGACCTCACCAAGGACCTGCTCGACCGCACCAAGAAGCCGTTCAACGACGTCATCGCCGAGGCGGGCATCAAGGTCGGCGACATCGACCATGTCGTGCTCGTGGGCGGCTCGACCCGCATGCCGCAGGTCACCGAGCTGGTCAAGCAGCTCACCGGCGGCAAGGAGCCCAACAAGGGCGTGAACCCGGACGAGGTCGTGGCCGTCGGCGCCGCCCTGCAGGCCGGTGTCCTCAAGGGCGAGCGCAAGGACGTGCTGCTCATCGACGTCACCCCGCTGAGCCTCGGCATCGAGACCAAGGGCGGCATCATGACCAAGCTCATCGAGCGCAACACGGCCATCCCGACCAAGCGCAGCGAGACCTTCACGACCGCCGACGACAACCAGCCGTCGGTCGCGATCCAGGTCTTCCAGGGCGAGCGCGAGTTCACGCGCGACAACAAGCCGCTCGGCACCTTCGAGCTGACGGGCATCGCCCCGGCGCCCCGCGGCATCCCGCAGATCGAGGTCACGTTCGACATCGACGCCAACGGCATCGTGCACGTGTCGGCCAAGGACAAGGGCACCGGCAAGGAGCAGTCGATGACGATCACCGGTGGCTCCTCGCTGCCGAAGGACGACATCGAGCGCATGGTGCGCGAGGCGGAGGAGCACGCGGCCGAGGACAAGAAGCGCCGCGAGGTCGCCGAGGTCCGCAACCAGGCCGAGACCCTGTCGTACTCGATCGAGAAGCTCATCAAGGACAACGAGGACAAGATCCCCGCCGAGGTGAAGACCTCCGTGCAGGCCGACGTCGACGCGCTGAAGACCGCGCTCGCCGGGGACGACGAGGATGCGGTGAAGAGCGCGTACGACAAGCTCAACGTCTCGCAGCAGCAGCTCGGCGAGGCGATCTACGCCTCGTCGCAGGCCGCCGGCCAGCCGGCCGACCCCACGGCCGCCGCGCCGGGGAACGGCAGCGTGCCCAACCCCCAGGAGGACGTCATCGACGCCGAGGTGGTCGAGGACGAGGACGACAAGAAGCCGGGAACGAAAAAGTAAGAGAATCGAGCCATGACGAACAAGGACTTCGAAGAGCCCATCGACGAAGTCCCCGGTGACGAGGGGTCGGAGGCACACGCCTCCGGCCCCGACTCGCAGGGGGCCGCGGACGAGGGAGACGAGCTGACCGTCGACGACATCCTGGACACCGCCCAGACCGACGAGGCCGCCGTCGCGGAGGCCTCCGCCGAGGACCGCGATCTGCTGCTGGACCTCAAGCGCGTGCAGGCCGAGTACGCCAACTACCGTCGGCGCACCGAGGAACAGCGCGAGGTGGAGAGCGCCCGCGCCAAGGGATCGGTGGCGAAGGGGCTGCTGCCCGTGCTGGACGACCTCGACCGTGCCGAGAAGCACGGTGACCTGGTCGACGGATCGCCGTTGCTGGCCATCGCCGAGAAGCTGCGTGCCGTGGTCGCGCGCCTCGGCGTGGAGACCTACGGCGTCGCCGGGGAGGTGTTCGACCCCCAGCAGCACGAGGCGATCTTCCACGCCCCGAACCCCGGTGGCGTCGAGGACGGGACGATCCTCGACGTCGTCGAGGTCGGGTACCGCCTCGGCACGATCGAGCTGCGACCGGCCAAGGTCGTCGTGGCCGGTCCGGCCGACTGACGGGAGGAGGTGTCCATGGCCAGTCAGAATTGGTTCGACAAGGACTTCTACCAGGTCCTGGGCGTCTCCAAGGACGTGTCCGAGGCGGACCTCAAGAAGGCGTACCGCAAGCTCGCGCGTACGTACCACCCGGACTCCACGCAGGGAGACCCGGCGAAGGAGGCCAAGTTCAAGGAGATGAGCGAGGCCTACGCCGTGCTCTCCGACAAGGGTCAGCGTGAGGAGTACGACCAGATCCGCGCGATGGGTGCGGGCGGTGCCCGCTTCCAGGCGCCCGGCGCCGGTGCGGGCGGCTTCGAAGACGTCTTCAGCCGGTTCGGACAGACCCGGGGGTCCCAGCAGACGGCAGACTTCGACGACTTGTTCTCGATGTTCGGTCAGGGTGGCGGGTTCGGCTCGGGGCGCTTCGGTCAGTCGACCGGAGGGTTCCGCGGCTACGGTGGCCCCCAGCGCGGGGCCGACGTCACGGCGCGTACCACCCTCGACTTCCAGACGGCGGTCAGGGGCGAGACGATCACGCTCGCGAGCGAGGACGGCAAGCCGTTCAAGGTGAAGATCCCCGCCGGGGTGTCCGACGGGCAGAAGATCCGTCTGCGCGGCCGCGGGCGGCCATCGCCCGACGGCGGCGAGCCCGGTGACGTCGTCGTGAGCGTCACCGTCCGTGCCCACCCGGTGTTCACCCGGGACGGGCTGAACCTCCGCGTGACGGTCCCGGTGACCTTCACCGAGGCCGCCCTCGGCGCGACGATCGAGGTGCCGACGCTCGGCGGCGACCCGGTCAAGCTGCGCGTCGCGCCGGGGACGCCGTCGGGACGCGTACTGCGGGTCAAGGGCCGCGGCGTGCGCACGACGAAGGGCACCGGCGACCTGCTCGCCGAGGTCCAGGTCGCCGTGCCGTCGCACCTCGACGATCAGGCGAAGGAGGCGCTCGCGCGCTTCCACGAGCTGGAGCCGAAGGAGAATCCGCGCGCCGACCTCATGGCCAAGGCCCGGGAGTGACGATGACCGACGAGCAGCCCGACGAGGAGGCGCCGATCTTCGCGATCGCGGTTGCCGCGGAGCTCGCCGGCATGCACCCGCAGACGCTGCGGCAGTACGACCGGCTCGGGCTCGTCGTTCCCGGACGCACCCAGGGGGGATCCCGGCGGTACTCGTTGCGCCACGTCAAGCAGCTGCGCGAGGTCGCCGCGCTGTCGGCAGAGGGGATGAGCCTGCCCGCCATCGCCCGTCTGATCGAGCTCGAGAACGAGGCGCGCGGTCTGCGCCGCCGTGTCGCCGAGCTCGAGCAGCGCCTGCAGGAGGAGATGGCCCGTCGCTCCCGCGTGTTCGCCGCGGGGGCGACGGGCGCGGTCGTGACGCTCCGTCACGGCACGCGCGTACGGCGGGCGACCGAGGTCGTGCTGTGGCGTCCGCTGCCGGCGATCGAGTCCGAGGACGAGCCCGCGCGCTGACACCGGCATCCGCCCTCGTCCCCGCAAGCGGCGCCGTCCAGGATGCCGGCGGTCATGCGCTCATGATGGCATCGAGTCGTCCCGTTCCCGACCCGGATGCCGCTCCGGAGCCCGGACTGGTCCGTCCGCCTGGGCGGCGTCGTGCGCGCGGTCCTCTTGCAGGCGTCGTCCGACGCGGTGCATCTGGTCGGTGAGGGCGGAGACCACCGTCGCGCTCGTCACGCCCAGGACGACGAGGCCGCCCATCATCAGGCCGACGGCGATCGATCGGCCGAGGGGCGTGACGGGGACGAAGTCGCCGTACCCCACCGTTGCGAGCGTGGAGAAGCCCCACCAGATGGCGTCGCCGAGGTCGACGATGTTGGCATGGGCGTCCTGTCGTTCGGCCAGCCATACGAGCGTCGAGGCGGTGAACACGAACAACAGGGTGAACAGCGAGACGAGGATCACGAGCCGCACCCGCTGTCGCGAGGGACGCGCCCGGAACCAGGGGAGGCGCCAGAGGTAGGCGAGGATCACGAACGGCCGGAGATAGATGACGACCAATGACACGGCTTCGAACCAGCGGGTGCGGAGGAACTCTCGACGGGACCCGCAGATCGACAGTCGGACGAGGAAGTCGGCGATGAAGACCGCCCACATCACGCCGATCACGCCCAGCAGGAGGCTCTGCTGAGGAGAGGTGAGCTTGGTGTCGGCGAGGCTCCAGACCCAGGCGGCGAAGAACAGCAGCGACAGGGCGAACATCGGCCACGCCGTGCGGTCCTCCCACCGCAGCACGCGCGGTGACAGTGGACGCCGGAGGCGGTCCCTCTCGCTCATGACGCCACGATAGCGGGCACGCGTCACGCGGTCAGCGGGCGTCGCCGAGATCGAACATCTCGAGCTGACGCAGTCGCACGTCCCGCACGGCCCGCACGCGCAGGAACCGCGCGTGCACCGGGTCCCGGAAGCGGAACGGCGTGGTGCGATCGGGGGCCAGCGGCAGTTCTGCGGTGACGGCGACCTCCCGCCACGAGGAGCCGTCGTCGCTCGCCTCCCATCGCAGCGCGTCGGCGTCGGCGGCCGCCACGGCCGTGACCGTGATGTCGGTCACCCGCGTGGGGTG
>CANSLE010000117.1 GCA_947647645.1 uncultured Microbacterium sp. | reverse complement strand
CCATCTGCGCGGCGAGCCCGCGCAGCGCGATCGTGTCGGCGCGCAGGGCCGCCACCTCGAGATCGCGTAGCGCCACGTCCACCTGCCGCAGCCGGTAGAGGTGTGCCGTGCCGGCGGTCGCCGGATCGCCCAGCGGCGTGGGCTCGAACGTGAACAGGCTGCCGACGTCGGGGTTGGATGCCGCCTCGATGAACACGTCGATCCGTCCGTCGGCGTCGATCGCCTCGGTCACGGCGTTGTTGAACGGGGCGATGCCGCGCAGCGGCCGTCCGTCGGTGCTCCAGACCATCGCCTCGCTCTGGAAGCCGACCTGACCGCTGGTGAACCCCAGGTCGACCACCAGCTCCGCGCGTGTGCCGGCGGGCAGCGCGCCCGCGGCATCCCGCCACGACGCCGGCACCTCGCCGCGCACGCGCAGCCATGTCGTGCCCCAGGGGCGCCCCCACTCCCGCCCGACCCCGAACGGGGTGAACGCGGCGGACGACGCCTCGGCGAACGTCACCGGCTCGCCCGGAGCCTCCCACCACTCGACCTGGAGCGGCACCGTGGCGCGGTGGATGTGGGCGGTCAGCCGCTCGCGGAGGAAGCGGTCGATGCGCAGCTCGGCGAGAGCGCTGCGGTCGTGCATGGGGAGGTCCTTTCCGGACGTGGGGTGTGGAGAGGGGGTGTCAGCCCTTGACGCCGCCGGCGAGGGCGAACGAGCTGCCGGTCAGACGCTGCATCAGCAGGTAGAGCACGAGGATCGGGACGGAGTAGACCATCGCGAAGGCGGCCAGCTGGCCGTAGGCGACGGCGCCGTGGTTGCCGAAGAACTGGAAGATCGCGACGGATGCCGGCATCTTCTCCGCGCTGAACAGCAGCACGAAGGGGACGAAGAAGTTCCCCCATGCCTGCGTGAACACGAAGATGAAGACCACTCCGATGCCGGGGCGCATGAGGGGGAGCACGATGCGCGCCAACGCCCGCATCGGCGAGGCGCCGTCGACCCAGGCGGCCTCTTCCAGTGAGACCGGCACCGAGTCCATGAAGTTCTTCAGCATCCAGATCGCCATCGGCAGCGATGTCGCCGCCATGAACAGCACCACGCCGAGCAGCGAGTCGAGCAGTTTCAGCTGGACGAACATGGCGTACACCGGCACCATCAGCGCGGTGATCGGCAGGCACGAACCGAACAGCACGCTGTAGAGGAAGCCGCGCTGGAAGCGCATGGTGAAACGCGACAGGGGGTAGGCGGCGAGGATCCCGACGATGACCGTGAGCGCCGCGGTGCCGAACGAGATGACCGCCGAGTTCCACAGCGGCAGGAACGACTGGTTGAACGTCAGCACCTGGGCGAAGTTGTCGAAGGTCACGCCGTCGGGCACCGACATCGACACGGTGGCGGCCGGGTTGATCGACGACAGGACGATCCAGGCGATCGGCACGACGAACACGATGGCCAGCACCACGAGGATGATGTTCGCCAACCAGCGCCCGCGGCTGCGGAGGGGGGAGTCCACGGACAGGCTGCTCATGACTCCACCTCGGGCTTCAGGATCTTGATGTAGAGGATCGCGAACACCGCGCCGAGGACGATCGTGACGGCGGCGATCGCGGTGCCGTACCCGACCTGGGCGAACTTGAAGGCCTCCTGGTACGCGAGCACCGGCAGCGTCGAGCTGCGGGTGCCCGGGCCGCCGCCGGTCATGACCCAGATCAGGCCGAAGGTTCCGACGGTCTGCAGGGTGGTGAGCATGAGGTTCGTCGCGATCGACCGACGGATCATCGGCAGGGTGATGAGGAAGAACCGCTGCACCGAGGTGGTCCCGTCGATCTGGGCCGCCTCGGTGATCTCGGGCGGCACCTCGGCGAGGGCCGCGTTGTAGACGAGCATGGAGAAGGCCGTGCCGCGCCAGATGTTGGCGAGGATGACGGCGAGCATCGGATAGTCGATGAGCCAGCTGACGCTCCCGAGGCCGAGTGAGTTCAGCGTGGCGTTCAGGGTGCCGTCGGAGGAGAAGAAGGCATAGAGGGCGAATGCCGCGACGATCTCGGGGAGCACCCACGAGATGACCACGAGGGTGCTGACGGTCGTCGACAGGATCTTGGAACCGGCGCGGGTGAGCACCGCCAGTGCCATGCCGAGGACGTTCTGGCCGATGATCGCGGAGAAGAAGACGAACGAGAGGGTGAGCCCGACCGAACTCCAGAAGTCGGGGTCGGAGAACAGCGAGATGTAGTTGTCGAAGCCGATGAACTGCGGCTTCGCGGCGCGGTAGCCGGTGAGGGCGGCGTTGGTCAGCGAGCCCCACAGGGCGAACACCATGGGGCCGACCAGGAAGACCACCAACAGGATGATCGCCGGGATCAGCGGTGTCGAGCGGGACAGAGAGCGGAGTGTGCCGCCCCGTCTCCGCCCGGCCCCGTCAGGGGCCGGGCGGAGGGGCGACGATGCGATCGTCGACATGGCCGTCAGTTGCCCTGTGTCACCTTCTGGGCGCCGACGATCTTGGTGAGTGCGTCGTCGTAGGTCTTCGTGGCCTGTTCCGGCGAGGCGTCGCCGGTGATGACCGACTCGGTCGCCTGCTGCAGCGCGCTCGAGATCTGCGAGTAGTCGGGCGTCACGGGGCGGAAGTGGGTGACCTTGACGAGGTCGGCGAAGAACTTGAACGTCGGGTTGTAGCCGAGGTACTCCTGCGAGCTCGCCACGTCGTCGCGGACGGCGATCTGGCTGTTCTCGGTGTCGTACTTGAGGGTGTTCTCCTTGTTGAGCGCCATCGAGATGAAGTCGAAAGCGGTCTTGGGGTGCTTCGTCTGCGAGCCCACCGCGAGCGTCCATCCGCCCGACATCGACGTCGCGCCCGGGTCGGCCCCATCCTGCGTCGGCATCTTCGCGAGGCCCATGGTCTTCTGCCAGGCGGGCCATGCGTGCTCGCCCGTCATCCACCCGCCGGGAAGCCACGAGCCGTCGATGGTCATGGCGACCTTGCCCTGGGGGATCAGCTCGGTCGAGACGCGACTGCCGATGGTGGGATCGAGCGCGAGGTCGAGGGGGGTGGCGAGGCCCTTGTCGTAGAGCTTCTTGTAGAACGACAGGGAGTCGGTCAGACCCTTCGACCCGGTGATCCACTTCTGCGCGTCGTTGTCGTAGAGCGTCGAGGACGTGCCGTACACGAGCATCTCGAGGCCCTGCATGGACGTCTGCTCCCCGGCGGCCTTTCCGCCGTAGATGTTCAGCGGGGTCACGTCCGGCACCGCCGCCTTGATCTTCTCGGCGGCTGCGATGATGTCGGACCAGGACTTCGGCTGCCAGTCGGAGGGCAGGCCCGCCGTGGCGAAGATGTCCTTGTTGAAGTAGATGCCGCGGGTGTCGGTGCCCATCGAGACGCCGTAGGTCTTGCCGTCGTCACCGAGCCCGGCCTGCTTGGCCGCATCGTAGAACTGGCTCCAGTCGGCCCAGTTGGCGACGTAGTCGTCGATCGGCAGGAGGTAGCCGGCCGCGGAGTCGGACTTGATCTGGAAGGTGTCCTCGTAGATCACATCCGGCGCGGTCTCGGGGGAGCCGTTCATCAGAGCCAGCTTCGTGAAGTACTGGTCCTCCGACTCGATGGGCTGGAGCTTCACGGTCGCGCCCGGGTTGGCGGCCTCGAACTCCGGCTTGACCTTCTGGAACAGATCGTCCAGCTGGTGGAAGGCCGCCGTCTTCTGATAGACGACCGTGATGGTGCGCTCACCGGACTCGGTGGCCGGGGCGGCGGGCGTGCTTCCGCTGCAGCCCGTCAGGGCGATCCCGGCCACCGTGATGGCGGCGGCAGCGCCCAGAACTCTGTATCGCATTCCTGCTCCTTCGCTAGGGGATGGCGTCAGCTCGGCGCTGAGCGTGTTTAATCTATCAACTTGATTAATGACGTCAAGTCACGATTTCATCTCGCTCGGCCAGGGATGCCGGTGCGCTCAGTCGGTGATGAGCAGGTGCGAAGGACGCGCGGTGAAGGCGCCGTCCAACACGAGGCATGCCGCGCCCACGGCTGCCACGTCGGTGCCCAGGAGCGACTCGTGCAGCACGAGGGGGCGCACCGCGGTCACTCCGCCGGTGTGGGCGAGGGCCGTGGCGACGGCCGGGCGCAGGAAGGGGCTCAGGCGGGCCCACACGGGACCGCCGAGCACGGCGTCCGTGAGATCGAGGAGGTTGTCCAGCTGTACGAGCGCGCGCGCGAGGCGTTCGGCGGCGCGCGTGAGCGCCGCGGCCGGGAGTGGCTCTCCTTCGAGTGCGCGAAGGCACAGTGCGTCGAGGGCGGTGCGAGGATCGCGTCCGTCGGGATCCGGGGCGGAGTCCAGTCCGGCATCCGACAGCAGCGTCGCCGGCTCGAGCGAGACGCCGAGGCATCCCCGGGCCCCGCACTCGCACGGCGGGCCGTCGGGGTCGACGATCAGGTGCGCGATATCGCCGGCGTTCGAGGTGGCCCCGCGCAGGGGGGTGTTGGCGAGCGAGAGCCCGACGCCGGCGCCCGCGCCGTAGTAGAAGAAGAGGGCGTCACCGAGCTCGCCGTTCGGAGCGACCCAGAGCTCGCCGACCATCGCGGCGATCACGTCCTTCTCGAGCAGGGCGGGCAGGCGGGTGAGCCGGCCGAGCTCGTCGCGCAGCCTCGTCCCGGACCACTCGGGCAGCAGTGGGGGGTTCAGCAGCAGTCCCGCGGAGGTGTCGAGCGGTCCGGGTGCGGCGATGCCGACGCCGAGCACGCGTCCGGGGTCGGGGAGCGAGGACACCAGGGTGTTCGCGACCTCGCCGATCGCGGCGAGCTGTTGCGCACTCGACACGCCCGTCGGGTGGATCTCGCGATGCTGCGCGATCCGCCCGGCGAGATCGAGCAGCACGATCGTCGTGACCGCGGGGTCCAGGTGTACGCCGAGCGCGTACCGGGCGGACGGCTCGAGCGCGAGCATCGTCCGCGGCTTGCCGGGGCCGGAGCCCACCTTCCCCGCCTCCGTGATGAAGCCCTCGGCGACCAGTCGGCGCGTCACGTTCGTCAGCGTCTGCGGCGACAGACCGGTCTTCTCCGCCAGCTCCACCCGGCTCATGCCCTCGGGGGAGCGGCGGATGAGGTCGAGGATGAGGGCCTGGTTGTAGGTGCCCACGCCGAGGAGGTTCGAGCCGCGCGTGCTGAGCATCGGTGCCCCCTCCTGCTGTGGTGATCGCGCCTTCACGCTAGTACGCCCGGGGTCGTGCCCGCGCGCTCTCGCGCCCGTGGCGTCGTCCAGACATTTACATGGACGTCCATGTAAACTGATCACGGTGCCCGACCAGGCGCGACCGCAGTAGCCGATCTGTTTCACGAGGACGTGACGCGATGAGCATGACTCTCACCCCTTCTCTTTCCGCCGACGAGCGGGACGCCATCCTCGGCGCGGTCCGCGAGTTCGCGCGCACCAGGCTCGAGCCGCACGCGCGGGAATGGGACCGCGATCACCACTTCCCCCGCGATGTGCTCGCCGACGCCGGCGCGCTCGGACTCGGCGCGCTTTACGTCCGTGAGGACGTGGGCGGGACCGGGCTCGCTCGCGAGGATGCCGCACTCGTCTTCGAGCAGCTCGCCATGGGCGACCCGACGATCGCCGCGTACATCAGCATCCACAACATGGTCGCGTGGATGATCGACACCCACGGCACCGAGGCCCAGCGCCACGCATGGCTGCCCCGCCTCAGCACGCTCCATGATCTCGGGGCGTACTGCCTCACCGAGCCCGGCGCCGGGTCGGATGCCGCGGCGATCACCACGAGCGCGACCACCGATGGCGACCACTACGTGCTGACGGGCGTCAAGCAGTTCATCTCCGGCGCCGGGGAGGCGGCGGTCTACCTCGTGATGGCCCGTACCGGACAGCCCGGGGCGAAGGGCATCAGCGCGTTCCTCGTGCCCGCGGATGCCGCGGGGCTGAGTTTCGGCGTCAACGAACGCAAGATGGGGTGGAACGCGCAGCCGACGCGGCAGGTGATCCTCGACGAGGTGCGGGTGCCGGCATCCGCGATGCTCGGGACGATCGGCGGGGGCTTCCGCATCGCGATGAGCGGGCTCGACGGCGGACGGGTCAACATCGCGGCGTGCTCGGTGGGCGGCGCGCAGTGGGCCCTCGATCGCGCCGTACGGTACGTCCACGAGCGTTTCACGTTCGGTGCGGCGCTCGCCGAGCGGCAGAGCGTCGTGTTCGCCCTCGCCGACATGGCCACCGAGTTGGAGGCGGCCCGCGCCCTGGTGCGGGGTGCCGCCCGCGCGATCGACGCGCACGCCGATGACGCCGCCGTGCGGTGCGCCATGGCCAAACGCTTCGCCACCGATGCCGGCTTCGAGGTGGCCAATCGTGCGCTGCAGCTCCACGGCGGCTACGGCTACCTGCAGGAGTACGGGATCGAGAAGGTGGTCCGCGACCTGCGGGTGCATCAGATCCTCGAGGGGACCAATGAGATCATGCGCATGGTCATCGGCCGCGACGTTCTGGGAGCATGAGCACATGAGCACGTACTCCACGATCCTCGTCTCCACCCGCGGCCGCGTCGGGTGGATCACCCTCAACCGCCCCGACGCGCTGAACGCGCTCAACTCGACGCTGGTCGGCGAGCTCGCCGCGGCGGCGGTCGCCTTCGACGCCGACGACGCGATCGGGTGCATCGTCGTCACCGGCTCCGAGCGCGCCTTCGCCGCGGGCGCCGACATCAAGGAGATGGAGGACAAGAGCCCCGTCGAGATGTCGCTGCACAACCCCTTCGCGGGGCTGGAGGCGTTCTCCCGCGTGCGGACGCCCGTGATCGCCGCCGTCGCCGGCTACGCCCTCGGCGGCGGATGCGAGCTCGCGATGGCGTGCGACATCATCCTCGCCGCGGACACGGCGCGCTTCGGCCAACCCGAGATCACGCTCGGCGTGATCCCCGGGCTCGGCGGCACACAGCGCCTTCCCCGCGCGATCGGCTACTACAAAGCGGCGGAGCTGGTGCTCACCGGACGCATGATGGATGCCGCCGAAGCCGAGCGGGCCGGCCTCGTCTCGCGGGTCGTCCCGGCCACCGACCTGCTCGCCGCGGCGGAGGAGATGGCGGAGCAGATCGCCGCCAAGTCGCTGCCGGTGCTCTACGCGGCGAAGGAGGCGCTGCGGGCCTCGCTGGAGACCACGGGCGCGGAAGGCCTGCGGTTCGAGAAGCAGGTGTTCACCTCGCTGTTCGGACTCGACGACCAGAAGGAGGGCATGGCGGCGTTCCGCGAGAAGCGCGCCGCCCGTTTCACGAATCGGTGACGACGTCGCCGGCATCGGCGCGCAGACGCCCGATGATCGCGATCAGGTCCTCGGTGTCGCCGGCGTCGATGCCGGGTGCGCGGAAGACGTCCGCGTTCAGCGCCGCGGTCGCCCGCGCCGCCCGCTC
>CANSLE010000116.1 GCA_947647645.1 uncultured Microbacterium sp. | reverse complement strand
AGCGCGGCATCGCGGCGCGCAGCGTGGACGTCCTCGTGGATCCGCCCGAGCCGGGGGTCGCGATCGCGGTGTTCGCGACTCTCGAGAGCGGGTTCGAGCAGCCCGACGCCCGGCTGGCGGTGCTCACCGAGGCGGAGTTCTACGGACGCACGATCGGCGCGGACAGCCGCGTCGTCAAGAAGCTCGCCTCACGGCGACGCAACGTCGTCGACCCGCTGCAGCTGAAGGCCGGCGACATCGTCGTGCACGCCACACACGGCATCGGCCGCTTCGTCGAGCTCGTGCAACGCGAGGTCTCCAGCGGCGGGAGGAACGCGGTGAAGACCACGCGCGAGTACCTCGTGCTCGAGTACGCCCCGTCCAAGCGCGGGCATCCCGGCGACAAGCTCTTCGTCCCCACCGACCAGCTCGACCTGCTCAGCAAGTACGTCGGGGGAGAGGCGCCCACGCTGTCGAAGATGGGCGGCAGCGACTGGGCGGCCGCGAAGGGCAAGGCGCGAAAGGCCGTCCGCGACATCGCGGTCGAGCTCGTCAAGCTCTACTCCGCCCGCATGGCGGCGAAGGGCTACGCGTTCGGTCCCGACACCCCGTGGCAGCGCGAACTGGAGGAGGCGTTCCCGTTCGCCGAGACCCCCGATCAGCTGCAGACGATCGAGGAGATCAAGGCCGACATGGAGCGGCCGATCCCGATGGACCGCCTCCTCTCCGGCGACGTGGGCTTCGGCAAGACCGAGGTGGCCGTGCGCGCCGCGTTCAAAGCCATCCAGGACGGCAAACAGGTGGCGATGCTCGTTCCGACGACCCTGCTGGTCAAGCAGCACCTGGACACGTTCACGGAGCGCTTCGCCGGCTTCCCCGTGAAGGTGCGGGCCCTGTCGCGCTTCCAGAGCGACAAGGAGGCGCGCGAGATCGTCGCGGGGCTCACCGAGGGCAGCATCGACATGGTCATCGGAACGCACCGCATCCTCACCGAGAAGGTCATCTTCAAGGATCTCGGCCTCATGATCATCGACGAGGAGCAGCGCTTCGGCGTCGAGCACAAGGACGCGCTGAAGAAGCTCAAGACCAACGTCGACATCCTCGCGATGAGCGCGACGCCGATTCCCCGCACGCTCGAGATGGCCGTCACGGGCATCCGCGAGATGTCCACGCTGCAGACCCCGCCGGAGGACCGGCATCCGATCCTCTCCTACGTCGGCCCGCGCAGCGACAAGCAGATCGCCGCCGCGATCCGCCGGGAGCTCCTGCGCGAAGGGCAGGTGTTCTACGTGCACAACCGCGTGCAGTCGATCCAGCGCGTCGCGGCCCACCTCGCCGAGCTCGTGCCGGAGGCGCGCATCGCCGTCGCCCACGGCCAGATGGGCGAGCACGCCCTCGAAGAGGTCGTCGACGGGTTCTGGGAGCGCCGGTTCGACGTCCTCGTGTCGACCACGATCATCGAGACCGGTCTGGACATCTCCAACGCGAACACCATCGTCATCGACCGTGCCGACAAGTACGGTCTCAGCCAGCTGCATCAGCTACGCGGGCGGGTCGGTCGCGGACGCGAGCGCGCCTACGCCTACTTCCTCTACGACGAGCTGAAGCCGCTGACCGAGACCGCGGCCGACCGGCTCGAGACCATCGCCGTGAACAACGACCTCGGCAGCGGCATGCAGGTCGCGCTCAAGGACCTCGAACTGCGCGGGGCGGGCAACCTCCTCGGCGCCGAGCAGGCCGGTCACATCGCGGGCGTCGGCTTCGACCTGTACCTGCGCATGATCGGGGAGGCGGTCGCGACCTTCCGCGGCGACGAGGTGGACGGGCCGAACGAGCTGCGCCTGGAGCTGCCCATCGACGCGCGCCTGCCGGAGAGCTACATCGACAGCGAGCGCCTGCGCCTCGAGGCGTACCAGAAGCTCTCGGCGGCCGCCTCGCCCGACGCCCGCACGCGCGGCGGGGATGACGGTGCCTCGACCGATCCGATCGACCTCGTGATCGAGGAGCTCACCGACCGCTACGGAGCCCCGCCGCGCGAGGTCGACGGACTGGTCGCGATCGCCCGGCTGCGTCGGCGCGCCGCCGTTGCGGGAGTCTCCGACGTCGTCGCAATGGGACCCAACCTGCGGGTCGTGCCCGCCCCGGCATCCGACTCGTTGCGGGTGCGTCTGCAACGTCTCTATCCGAAGTCGAAGGTGCTCGCCGGCGGCGAGGCCATGGTCGTGCCGCTGCCGGCGGCGGGGGGAGAGCCGCTGGCCGATGGCGATCTGATCGCCTGGGTCGCACAGCTCATCGACCAGCTCTACCCGCTGCCGGTCGCCGAGGCCGTCGAGGTCTGACCGCGGGGCGGTCGTGGCCGGTCTCAGATCGTGATCGCTCCGACCGAGAGCAGGACCACCGCCGCGGCGGCTGCCGCCACGCCGGCGCCGAACACGATCCACTCCGACCGCGTGAACACGCGGTCCCCGCGTCGGCGGCGTGCCACGGCGAACAGCGCGGTCCCGGGGACGAGCACGAGCATGGCGAGCAGGAGGTACTGCCCGCCGGCGGCGGCGAGAAGGAAGACCGTGTACCCGCTGGCGAAGACGGCGACCGCGACAGCCCCGGCGACGCGCAGCGACGGCGTCGACCGCGCATCCGTGAGCGCGACGCGCAGGCCGTAGCCCGCCGTCAGCACGTAGGGGATGAGAGCGAACGCGCTCGTGAGGCTGAGGGCGACGTCGAAGGCGTTCGTCGAGAAGAGCACCACGATCAGCAGCGCCTGCACCAGCAGGGTGGACATCGTGAGGGCACCGACCGGGACATCGCGGCCGTTGGCGCGCGCGAACACCGCTGGCAGGTCCCCGTCGCGCGCGGCGACGAGCAGGACCTCGGCCGCCATCAGCGTCCATGACAGGTACGCCCCGAGCACCGCGACGATGAGGGAGACGCCCACGAATCCGGCGCCCCACGGTCCGACGACCTCGGCGAGCACGCCGGCCATGGAGGGCTGGGGAAGCTCTGCGATGCGCTCTCGCGGGAGGATGCCGAAGGAGACGATCGTCACCGACACGAAGATCGCCAGCACGCTCACGAAGCCCAGCACCGTCGCGCGCCCGACGTCGCGCCGCCGCCGGGCATGCCGGGAGTACGCGCTGGCGCCCTCCACCCCGATGAAGGCGAACACGGTCACCAGCAGCGTGCCGCGCACCTGTTCGTAGAGCGGCAGATCGGCAGGGCCCGAGATGTTGGCCGCGAAGACCGCGGGGTCGAACGCGAACAGGCAGAGAAAGACGAAGGCGACGATCGGCAGCACCTTGGCGACGCTCACGATGCGGTTCAGGGCGGCCGCCTCGCGCGTGCCGCGTCGCACGAGGAAGAAGAAGATCCAGAGTCCCGCCGACGAGACCGCGACGGCGATCGGGCTGTCGCCACCGGCAACGGCAGGAACGACGGCGCCGACGGTCGACATGATGAACACCCAGTAGAAGACGTTTCCCGCGCATGCACTGGCCCAGTAGCCGAATGCCGAGAGGAAGCCCAGGTAGCGCCCGAACCCGGCACGGGCGTACGAGTACACTCCGGCATCCAGGTGCGGGCGGCGGGCCGCGAGACGCTGGAAGACGAGGGTGAGCAAGAACATGCCCGTCCCCGCGACCGCCCAGGCGACCAGCGAGCCGGCCACGCCCGTCTGCGCGGAGAACGTTCCGGGCAGGGAGAAGACCCCGGCGCCGACCATCGAGCCGACCACGAGGGTCGACAGCGTCAGCGTCGAGACGGTCGTGGTCGCGGGGGTCGACACGTCGTCGACGGACGACGACACGGGGTTCAGATCACTCCCTGCGCGAGCATCGCGTGCGCGACGCGCTCGAACCCCGCGATGTTGGCCCCCGCGACGTAGTCGCCCTCGCGGTCGTGCCTCTCGGCGGCCTCGAACGTCGCGCGGTGGATGTCGCGGACGATCGCCCGCAGTTTGCGTTCGCTGTCCTCGAAGCTCCACCGCTGGCGCGCCGCGTTCTGGCTCATCTCGAGCGCCGATGTCGCCACGCCGCCGGCGTTGGCTGCCTTCCCGGGGCCGAAGAGCACCCCGGCCCCCTGGAGCGCGGCGACGGCGCCGGGCGTGCACGGCATGTTCGCGCCCTCCGACACCGCGCGGACGCCGTTGGACAGGAGCGCGTGCGCATCCGTCTCGTCGAGCTCGTTCTGCGTCGCTGCGGGGACTGCGATGTCGACGGGGACCTCCCAGGGGCGGGCGCCCTCGACGAAACGCGCGGAGGGCCGGTACGCGGCGTACGCGGCGATACGCGCACGCTCGACCTCCTTGACCTGTCGCAGCAGGCCCACATCGATCCCGTCGTCGTCGACGACGTAGCCGGATGAGTCCGATGCCGTCACCGGCACCGCACCGAGCTGATGCGCCTTCTCGATCGCGTAGATCGCGACGTTCCCGGAACCGGACACCCCGATCCGCTGCCCTACGAGGGATCGTCCGCGCACGGCGAGCATCTCCTCGGCGAAGAAGACGGCGCCGTATCCGGTCGCCTCGGTGCGGACCTCCGCGCCGCCCCACTGCACGCCCTTGCCGGTGAACATGCCTGACTCGTGACGGTTCGTGATCTTGCGGTACTGCCCGAACAGGTAGCCGATCTCGCGTCCCCCGACGCCGATGTCGCCGGCCGGAACGTCGGTGTGCTCGCCCAGGTGTCGGTACAGCTCGTTCATGAAGGCCTGACAGAACCGCATGATCTCGGCATCCGAGCGGCCGTGGGGATCGAAGTCGCTGCCGCCCTTGGCTCCGCCGATGCCCTGGCCGGTGAGCGCGTTCTTGAAGACTTGCTCGAAGCCGAGGAACTTGACGATCGACAGGTTCACGCTGGGGTGGAATCTCAGTCCGCCCTTGTAGGGCCCCAGCACCGACGAGAACTGCACGCGGAATCCGCGGTTGACGCGCACCCGGCCATGGTCGTCGACCCACGGCACACGGAACATGATCTGGCGCTCCGGCTCGACCATGCGCTCCACGACGCCGGCCGCGTCGAAAGCAGGGTGACTCTCGATGACCGGCGCGATCGAGTGGAGGACTTCGTGGACGGCCTGCTGGAACTCCGGTTCGTTCGGATTGCGGTCGACGACGGCGTCGAACACGGCGGACACGGAGGTGGGCAGGGCGGTGAGGTTCTCTGTCACGGTGGAGCTTTCCGGCCGCAGTCCCGGGTGGTTCGGCCTGTCCCACCCTAATGTGCTCTCGCCGCCCCTCGACGGGCGGCGGCGCGCGCCCTAGGGTGAGGGCGGGAGGACGATCATGCAGTTCGAACACCTCGGGGTGCGTCCCCGCATCCATCCCCACGCCGTCGTCGCGCCGACCGCGGTGATCTCCGGTGACGTGGAGATCGGCGCCGGGTGCCAGATCCTCCACGGCGCCGTGCTGACGGCCGAGGGCGGCCCGATCACTCTCGGCGACCACGTCATCGTGATGGAGAACGCCGTCATCCGGGCGAGCGCCGCCCATCCGGCGCACATCGGATCGCACGTGCTCGTCGGGCCGACCGCGAGCATCTCGGGTGCGACCGTGGGCGACGAGGTCTTCCTCGCCACCGGTGTCCGCGTCTTCAACGGTGCCCGCATCGGAGATCGCGCCGAGGCGCGGATCGGTGCGACGGTTCATCTGCGCACCGTGCTGGCGGAGGATGCCGTGGTGCCCATCGGCTGGGTGGCCGTGGGCGAGCCTGCGCAGATGCTGTCGCCCGATCGTCACGACGAGATCTGGGCGCTGCAGAAGGACCTCGACTTCCCGGGCTTCGTGTTCGGCCTCGACCGCGCCACGCCGGACCTGATGATCCAGCTCACGGAGCGCTACGGCGCCGCGCTCGCGCGCCACGCCGACGACATCCGCGTGGACTGAGCGGCGCCGCCGCGCCGGTCACCCGGTGTTCTGGAGGCCGGCCGAGACGCCCGAGACGCTCAGCAGCAGCAGACGCTGCCACTGGGGAAGGTCGGCGTCGTCGTGATCTCCCGTGCGGAGCGTGCGCAGGGCGCGCAGCTGCAGCAGGGACAGCGCGTCGACGTACGGGCTGCGCATCTTCACGGCTCGCTGCAGGACGGGCTTGTTGGACAGCAGCTGGTCGCCTCCGACGATGCGGACCACCCAGTCGCCGGTGAGCTGGAGCTCGTCCAGGACCAGGTCGGCGAGATCCGGCCGATCGCCGAGGTCGAGGTAGCGGCGCGCGATCCGGCCGTCGGCCTTCGCGAGACTCATCCCGACGTTGTCGATCACGGTACGAAACAGCGGCCACTCGTCGTAGGCGCGTCGCAGCAGCTCGACGTCTCCGACGGCCTCCAGCGCGGAGCCCAGCCCGAACCACCCGGCGAGGTTGATGCGCGCCTGCGACCACGCGAACACCCACGGGATGGCGCGGAGGTCTTCGAGTGACTCGACCGACAGGCCGCGGCGAGCCGGACGCGAGCCCAGGGCGAGCAGCCCGATCTCCTCCATCGGCGTCACGGTCGCGAACCATGAGGCGAAGCCCTCCGCCTTCACCAGCGAGAAGAACCGCTCGCGCGAGGCGGTGTCCATCGCGGCCGCGACGTCGGCGTAGCGGTCGGCAGCGGCGCTGTTGCGCGCCTCGATCGACGGAGCGGAGGCGAGGAGCACCGCCGCCGCGACCTGGTCGATGTGACGCATCGCGATGTTCGGGTCGCCGTAGCGGGCGAAGATGACCTCGCCCTGTTCGGTGAGCTTGAAGCGGCCGTCGACGGAGTGCGGCGGCTGCGCGAGGACGGCCGAGTTCGCGGGTCCGCCGCCGCGACCGAGAGCGCCGCCGCGCCCGTGGAACAGCGTCAGATGGATGCCGCTCTCCTTCGCCCACGCGGCGATCTTCGCCTGCGCCTCGTAGAGTGCGAGGTTCGCCGCCACCGGTCCGACGTCCTTCGACGAGTCCGAGTAGCCCAGCATGACCTCGAGGCGCCGTCCGGTGGCCTCCAGACGCGCCGCGAACTGCGGGTGCTCGACGATCTCGGCCATGATGCCGGACGCAGCCTGCAGGTCGGCGAAGGTCTCGAACAGCGGGATGACGTCGAGCACCGGCGGGGTGCCGCCGGGGCCCACCGCGATGCGGGCGAACTCGTGCACGGCGGCGAGGTCGCCCGCCGACTGCGTGAAGGAGACGATGTAGCGCCCGGCGGCGCGCGGGCCGTAGCGGTGCTGGATCTGCGCGATCGTGCGGAAGACCTCGAGCACCTCCTCCGACTGAGGGCTCAACGGCTCGCCGCTGGCCGCCTCGGCGAGCACCTTGGCGTGCACGGCGGAGTGTTGGCGCACCTCGAGCTCGGCGAGGTGGAAGCCGAAGGTCTCCACCTGCCACAGCAGCTGCTGCAGATGACCATAGGCCTGTCGGGGGGCTCCCGCGGCGACGAGCGACCGCTGGACGGTGCGGAGC
>CANSLE010000115.1 GCA_947647645.1 uncultured Microbacterium sp. | reverse complement strand
CTGCAGGAAGATCTGGCCGTCGGTGATCGAGATCACGTTGGTCGGGATGTACGCCGAGACGTCGTTGGCCTTCGTCTCGATGATCGGCAGACCGGTCATCGAGCCCGCACCGAGCTCGTCGCTCAGCTTCGCGCACCGCTCCAGCAGACGCGAGTGCAGGTAGAAGACGTCACCCGGGTAGGCCTCGCGGCCCGGCGGACGGCGCAGGAGGAGCGAGACGGCACGGTAGGCCTCGGCCTGCTTGGACAGGTCATCGAAGATGATCAGGACATGCTTGCCGCCGTACATCCAGTGCTGGCCGATGGCGGAGCCGGTGTAGGGCGCGAGGTACTTGAAGCCGGCGGGGTCGGATGCCGGGGCCGCGACGATCGTCGTGTACTCCATGGCACCGGCATCCTCGAGCGCGCCCTTGACGGAGGCGATCGTGGAGCCCTTCTGGCCGATCGCGACGTAGATGCAGCGGACCTGCTTGTTCACGTCGCCGGATTCCCAGTTGGCCTTCTGGTTGATGATCGTGTCGATCGCGATGGCCGTCTTACCGGTCTGGCGGTCGCCGATGATCAGCTGGCGCTGGCCGCGACCGACCGGGATCATCGCGTCGATGGCCTTGATGCCGGTCTGCATCGGTTCGTGCACGCTCTTGCGCTGCATGACGCCGGGCGCCTGCAGCTCGAGCGCGCGGCGACCCTCGGTCGCGATGTCGCCGAGGCCGTCGATCGGGTTGCCGAGCGGGTCGACCACGCGTCCGAGGTAGCCGTCGCCGACAGCGACCGAGAGGACCTCGCCGGTGCGGGTGACCTTCTGGCCGGCCTCGATGCCGGAGAACTCGCCGAGCACGACGACACCGATCTCGTTCTCGTCGAGGTTCAGCGCAAGACCCTCCACGCCGTTGTCGAACCGCACGAGCTCGTTCGCCATGACGCCGGGAAGACCCTCGACGTGCGCGATGCCGTCGGCGGCGTCGACGACCGTGCCCACCTCGGTGGCGGCGGCGCCGCTCGGCTCGTAGGCGGCGACGAAGTCTTTCAGCGCGTCACGGATGACGTCGGGGCTGATGGTCAGATCTGCCATGGTGTTCCTTCTGTTCTAGCCAGCGAGGCGCTGGCGCAAGTCGTTGATTCGGGAGGAGACGGTCCCGTCGATGACGTCGTCACCGATCTCCACGCGCATGCCGCCGAGCACCTCCGGGTCGACGATGACGTTCACGGTGACGTCGGCGTCGTAGCGGGCGCTCAGCGCCGCCGCGAGACGTTCCTGCTGCGCGGCATCCAGCGGGCTCGCCACGCGGACCGTGGCGACCTTCTTGCCGCGCTGGTCCGCGACGAGCCGCAGCGCACGGTTCAGAAGGGAGCGCACGCGCCGCTCGCGGGGTTGCTGCGCGAGCTGCGAGGCGACGAGCACCGTCGCCTCCCCCGCCCGTCCGCCCAGCAGCTTCTCGACGAGGGCGCCCTTGGCCGCCGCGTCGCCGAGACGGCTCCCGAGCGCGAGCTCCAGCTCGGGGTGGGAGGCGACGACCCGTGCCACTTGGAACAGCTCCCCCTCGACATCCGTCGCCGGGGCGCCGATGGCAGCGGCACGGATCGCGAGCTCCTCGATGCCGGAGATGAGGTCCTCCGTCGACGACCAGCGCTCGGAGACCGCGGAGGTCAGCAGCTGGACGGAGACGGGGCCGTATCCGGCGAAGACGACCCGGGCCACCTGGGCGCGGGCCTCTGCGGGCGCGCCCCATGCGGAGAGCGCGCCGCTCAGCTGCGAGGAGTCGGCGATCTCGCGCGCGGCCGCGAACAGCTCACGGGCGACGGTGAGGTCGCCCACGTTCGCTGCCGTCAGCTCGGCGGTGGTCGTCGCCAGTGCCTGAGTGGTCGCGCTGCCCATTACTTCGCCTTCTCGAGGTCGGCGAGGAAGCGGTCCACGACGCCCTTCGCCTTGGCGTCGTCGGACAGCGACTCGCCGATCACGCCGCCGGCC
This sequence comes from uncultured Microbacterium sp., assembly GCA_947647645.1. GTDB lineage: Bacteria > Actinomycetota > Actinomycetes > Actinomycetales > Microbacteriaceae > Microbacterium. The sequence goes on along the minus strand of CANSLE010000115.1, from coordinate 5,516 downwards.
AGGTCGAGCGCCAGGGTGCCGACCTCGCTGCGCAGGGACACGAGCGCCGACTGGCGCTCCGCCTCGATCTGCGAATGCGCGGCGGCGGTCAGGCGAGAGGCCTCGGCGGATGCCGTGTCCTTCGCCTCGGCGACGATCTTCTTGCCGTCCTCGCGGGCGGCGTCACGGATCTCACCGGCCTCCTTGCGAGCCTCGGCGAGCTGGGCCGTGTACTCCTCGAGTGCGGCCTCGGCCTTGCGCTGCGCCTCGTCGGCCTTCGCGATGTTGCCTTCGATGGCGGCGGCTCGCTGATCGAGCAGCACCTTCATCTTGGGAAGGGCGACCTTCCACACCACGATGAGGATGACGATGAAGCAGACAGCCGACCAGATGATGTCGTACCAGGCGGGGATGAGCGGATTGTTTCCCGCTTGCTCCGCGGCGTACGCGACAAGATTTCTCATCCTGTCTCCTTAAAGCTGGTGGGGCGACTTACTGGAAGATGAAGCCGGCGGCGATGCCGATGAAGGCGAGCGCCTCGGTGAAGGCGATACCGATCCACATGAGGACCTGCAGGCGACCGGCCAGCTCGGGCTGACGGGCGACGCCCTCGATCGTCTTTCCGACGACGATGCCCACGCCGATGGCGGGGCCGATGGCGGCCAGGCCGTAGCCCATCGTCGCGACGTTGCCCTTGAGCTCGGCGAGAACCGTAATTGCGTCCACGGGGTGTTTCCTTTCGGGGTTGGGTGGGAGAGGCGGAAGCCTCGCCCGCTCAGTGCTCTTCTGCGACCGCGAGCTGGATGTAGACCGCGGTGAGGATGGTGAAGACGTACGCCTGGAGGAAGGCCACCAGGATCTCGAACAGGGTGAAGGCGAGGCCGAAGGCGAGCGAGCCCGCCGCCAGAGCCGACCACCAGCCGCCGAGGGTGATGAGGAAGAACTGCGTCGCCGAGAAGAACAGGACGAGCATGAGGTGCCCGACGATCATGTTCATCAGCAGTCGCAGGGTGAGCGTCACCGGGCGGATGATGAACGTCGACAGGAACTCCAGCGGCGTGACGATGATGTAGAGGAACGGCGGCACACCGGCGGGGAACAGCGAGTTCTTGAAGAAGTTCTTCGGGCTCTTCTTGATGCCCGCGTAGATGAAGGTCACGTAGCTGATGACCGCGAGCATGAGCGGGACGGCGATGATGCTCGTTCCCGCGAGGTTCATGAACGGGATGATTCCTGTGATGTTGAAGAACAGGATCATGAAGAACATCGTCGTGAGGATCGGCAGGAAGCGCTGCCCGTCCTTCTTGCCGAGGAGATCTTCGGCGATGTTCACGCGGACGAAGTCCAGGCCCATCTCGGCGATGCTCTGGAAACGCCCCGGGACGATGCGCATGCGACGGGTGCCGGACCAGAGGAAGAGGACCAGAGCGATCGTCGCGATGAACTGGATGAGGTGGATCCGGGTGACGGGCACACCCAGGACGCTGAAGAGGACGTCCGGGAAGAACTCATCGATGGATGGGCCGTGGAAGCCGCCGTCTTCGGCGGTCTTGGCGATCAGTGTCGCAGCTTGGGTAAACAGCGCTGGCTCCAGCTTCGGGGCACCGGCGTGAACCGGGGCGACGATGGTCGGTGTGAGCGTCACTGCGCACGCGATTCGCGGAGCGCGAACGGGCGCAGAGACAGACTATCAGCCCCGCGGGGGGTTGGCGTCCGCAGGCGGCGGCGCGTCATCCTCCTCGCCCGCGGGCGCCGGCGGGGTGCGTGCGTCGTCGATGACGTCGGCGAGCGTCGGCAGGGTGACGTCGACCGCGGGGACGCGCAGGCGCGTCATCACCACGGCGTCGATGACGAGGGACACCACGACGCTCACCACGAGGGCGACGAAGAAGACGCCCGCGTTCAGCCACGGCTGCCCGCGCAGGAGGAAGAGGACCACCAGGAAGACGACGAACTTCACCAGCCATCCGCCCATCACCGCGCCGAAGAAGATCGGCACGTAGAGGGGATCGCCGAACCAGCGGTTGGCGATGAGGATCGTTCCGGCGGTGAAGCCGAGGAAGACCGCGGCGAGCACGATGGCGATGATCGCGCTCCACAGTCCGGACGTGCCGGCGACGGCGAAGCCGATCGCGGCCCCCGCGACGGCAAGGATGCCGGTGGCGAGCGCGGACCACAGGAGCGTGGTGCGCAGGACGGGAGTGCTGGACAGGGAGGTCATGGGGTCCTCGGGGTCGGATCGGAGGAGGGCGCCGGCACGGGCCCGCCGGGAGCGGGCGCCGCGGGGCGCCGGGAGGGCAGCAGGGTGACGATGAGGCAGGCGGCGACCCCGACGAGCACGAACACGACGCCGATGGTGTAGTCGCCCGGCCAGTCCTGCGTCGTGCCGATGTACATCAGGAGCACACCGACGGAGACCACCGCCGTCCACGCGTAGAAGATGAGCACGGCGTCGCGGTCGCTGTGCCCCATGTCGAGCATGCGGTGGTGGAGATGCTTGCGGTCGGGAGAGAACGGCGACTTTCCTCGCGCCATCCGGCGGACGATCGCCATCCCGAAGTCCAGCAGCGGCAGCAGCACCACGACCACCGGCAGCAGGATGGGGATGAACGCACCCAGCAGCTGCGACCGGCCGAACACGTCGTTGCTGCCGAGGAGGGCGGGCGGCAGGTTGCCGGTGAACACGATCGCCGACGAGGCCATGAGCAGGCCGAGCAGGAGCGCCCCCGAGTCCCCCATGAACAGCTTCGACGGGTTCCAGTTCATCGGGAGGAACCCGATGCACACGCCGATGAGCGCGACGGCGAGGAAGGACGCGAGGCTGGAGTAGCTCGACGCCCCCGTGTCGCGCGCGACGAGGTAGGAGTAGACGAAGAACACCGCGTTGGCGATGAGCGCGACACCGGCGACGAGCCCGTCGAGCCCGTCGATGAAGTTCACGGCGTTCATGACGATGACGATCGCGATGACCGACATCGCGAAGCTCGCGACGCTCGAGACGACGAACTGCTGACCGAACGGGATGAAGAAGATCTGGATGCCGCCGAAGCCGACGACGATGCCCGCGGCGAGGAACTGTGCGCCGAGCTTGATCATCCAGTCGAGGTCCCAGAGGTCGTCCGCGACGCCGACCGCGACGATGAGCGCCGCCGCACTCAGCAGCGACCAGATGACGGCGGGATCCGCCCAGAAGATCTGGAAGTACGGAATCTGCGACGAGAGGGCGAACGCCGTCAGCACGCCGAGGAACATCGCGACGCCCCCGACCCGGGGCTTCGGCGTCGTGTGGACGTCGCGCTCGCGGATCTCGGGGTAGAGCTTGTAGCGCATGCCGATCCGCCAGACCACCCACGTGAATCCGAGGGTCGCCACGGCCGTCACGGCGACGGTGAGCAGATAGAACCTCATGGTGCGGGCGTGTCGCCGAGCGGCTCGGGGTCGGCTTCGAGCAGCTCACCGAGCACATCGCGGAGCCGGTCGCGCGTGACGGCCCCCTCCCGGAGCACACGGACGGGGCGCCCGCCGGGCACCGCGAGACCGGTGGCGTCGATGATCGTCGAGGCGACGCCGTGGCTCGACGGTCCGCCGTCGAGGTAGACCGACACGCTCTCGCGGAGCATCGTGTACGCGCTGTGCATGTCGACCGCGGCGGCTCTCCCGGTGAGGTTCGCGCTGGAGACGGCCAGCGGTCCGCAGTCCTCGAGGAGCTCCAGCGCGATGCGATCGGCCGGCATGCGCACGGCGACCGTCCCGCCGGTGTCGCCGAGGTCCCAGGACAGCGACGGCTGCGAGGGCAGGACGATGGTCAGTCCGCCCGGCCAGAACTCCTCGACGAGCCTCTCGACGGGTGCCGGCACCTCCGACACGAGAGCGCGCATGGTCGCCAGCCCGGCCACGAGCACGGGCGGCGGCGATTGGCGTCCGCGTCCCTTCGCGGCGAGCAGGGCCGCCACCGCGCTCGCGCTGAAGGCATCGGCGGCGATGCCGTAGACCGTGTCGGTGGGCACGACGACGAGTTCGCCACGCCCGATCGCCTGGCGGGCCCTGCGCAGGCCGGGCAGCAACTGATCCTGGTCGCGGGCGTCGAAGAACTCAGACATATCGGCCTCAGTCTACGTTTCGCCGCGGGACGTCCGCTCAGGGACGCAGCGCCGTCGTGGCGCGCTCCCGCAGCGTCAGATCGGGGTGGGTGGCCGTCGCCCGCCAGCCGTCCGCGGTCAACAGATCGCGGAGGGGCGCGCCCTGCCACTCACCGTGCTCGATGACGAGCGTGCCGCCGGGCCGCAGGAGGCGCAGCCCCACCCCGGAGAGCACCCGGACCACGTCCAGCCCGTCCGCTCCCCCGTAGAGCGCCGACGGCGGATCCCAGTGATGCACCTCCGGATCGCGCGGGATCGCGGCATCCGGAACATACGGCGGGTTGGACACCAGCACCGACACCGAACCGTCGAGCTCCGGGAACGCGTCAGCCAGATCGACGAGGGCGAGCCGGGCCTGGGGCGCGTGCGCGGCGAAGTTCTCCGTGGCCCAGACGAAGGCGTCGACGGCGTTCTCAGCGGCGTGCACGCGGGCATGCGGGACCTCGGTGGCCATCGCCAGTGCGATCGCGCCCGATCCGGTGCCCAGATCGACCGCGATCGGGGCGGCATCCGGCAGGGCGCGCAACGCGTCGATCGCGAGCTGGGCGACCATCTCCGTCTCCGGGCGAGGCACGAACACGCCCGGCCCGACGCGCAGCTGCAGGTGTCGGAACGGCGCGACGCCGGTCAGGTGCTGCAGCGGCTCGCGGGCCGCGCGACGGGCGATGAGCCGATCGAAGGCGGCGGTGTCCGCCGGAGCCTCGTCGCCCCGCAGCGCCGCCGCCAGCAGCTCGCCGCGGGAACACCCCCACGCGTGCGCCGCCAGGAGCTCGGCGTCGACGTCCGGCGTCGGCACTCCGGCCTCGGCGAGCGTGTGCGTCGCCCGCCGGAGGATCGCGGACAGAGCGGCGTCGGCGGGTACGGCGGGGGCGCCGGATTCGTGCGGGGAGGACATGAGCCCTCCCACCCTAGCCGCGTCCGGATCCGACCGAGAAGCGACGCCCTCGCCCTCCCGTGACGGATCGTCACATTCAGCCGGGGAATACAGCGGGCACCTAGGCTGGTTCGACACGCTGACGGCGGCGAGACCGCGCGCCGTCCGGCGCCACCCGACCCGCACGAAAGGCAGGCCATGTCCGGCATCCACCCCGACATCACGAGCGCATTCGGCAACACTCCCCTGGTGCGGCTGAACCGCATCACCGAGGGCCTGCACGCAACGGTGCTCGCCAAGCTCGAGTTCTACAACCCCGCCTCCTCGGTCAAGGACCGCCTCGGCATCGCGATCGTCGACGCGGCCGAAGCCGCGGGCGCGCTGCAGCCCGGCGGCACCATCGTCGAGGGCACGAGCGGCAACACCGGCATCGCACTCGCGATGGTCGGTGCAGCGCGCGGCTACAAGGTGATCCTGACGATGCCCGCCTCGATGTCGGTCGAACGACGCATGCTGCTGAAGGC
>CANSLE010000114.1 GCA_947647645.1 uncultured Microbacterium sp. | reverse complement strand
GCGGCACGCCGCGGCGAGGTCCTCGCCGGTCGTTCCGGTCCAGCCCTGGGCGCGCGCCCACGCGACCGTGTGCGGGCCTGAGGCGCGCTGTTCGAGGGTGGATGCCGCGGGGTCGCCCTCGATGTCGGCCACGAGCATCTGGCCGAGGTGACCGGCGTTGCCGGAGCCGCCCGCCACGAGCCGCCCGTCCGACACGATGCCGCCCCCGACGCCGGTGGAGACCACGAAGACGATGGCGTTGCGCACACCGCGCGCCGCGCCCAACCACGCCTCGGCGAGAGCGATGCACGTCCCGTCCAACCGCAGCGTGACCGCGTCGAGGCCGCTCGCCGCGCGGACCGCCTCGACGATGCGGAAGCCGTGCGCCGCCGGGAGGTTGATCGGCGCGATCGTGCCCGCCACGATGTCGATGGGGCCCGCGGCGCCGATCCCCGCCGCGGTGACCTCGCCCCAGCGCGGGTGCTCGCGGCATCCCGCGATCACCTCAGCGAGGGCGCGCGCGAGCACCGAGACGTCACTCGCGGCGTCCGCGCCGGTCGGCGTGCGGCGGCGCGAGCCCCCCACGAGGACACCGTCGGCGTCGACGAGCGCCGCCTCGATCTTCGTGCCGCCGAGGTCGATCGCCAATGCCAGTGTCATGCCGCATCCTTGAGGAGTGTGTGGGGGGGGTGTGGGCCGGGAGTATGCCGGGGGCCGTATAGACGTAAGCGTAGTGTCGGCACCAGCGATCGGCATCCGCCTTTGGCTTCGCCCACCGGGCATCGTGTCCCACGATGGACCGCCGATCAACGGAGCCGGTCATGGCCACACTCACCCCCGCATCCACTCTTGGTCCGATCCGACAGACGTACGCGACCTCGGAGACGGTCCCCCCGGTCGCGCGCTCGTACACGCAGGTCTCGCAGGTGGTGAAGGAGCTCGGTCTGCTGCAACGGGCGCCGGTGTTCTATGCGCTCGTCGGCTCGGCGCTCGCCCTCTGTCTCGGCGGCTGCATCGCCGGCTTCGTCCTGCTCGGTCAGAGCTGGTTCCAGCTCCTGATCGCGGCCGCGCTCGGGATCGTGCTGACGCAGGTCGCGTTCCTCGCCCACGAGGCGGCGCACCGGCAGATCCTCGCCTCCGGCCCGGCCAACGACCGCCTTGCGCGCATCCTCGCCGCCGGCGTGGTCGGCATCAGCTACTCGTGGTGGGACTCGAAGCACTCCCGCCACCACGCCAACCCCAACCGTGTGGGCAAGGACCCCGACATCGAGGTCGACACGATCTCGTTCCTCGTCGAGGATGCCGTCCAGGCGCGCGGCATCCGTCGGTTCATCACCCGCAGGCAGGGCTGGTTCTTCTTCCCCCTGCTGATGCTGGAGGGGCTCAACCTGCACGCGCACGGCATCCGCCACCTCCTGTCGCGTCAGCCGGTGAAAAAGCGCGGCCTTGAGCTGGTGCTCATCACGACGCGGCTCGCGATCGTCATCGTGCCCGTCTTCCTGCTGCTGCCGCTCGGGATGGCGTTCGCCTTCCTCGGCGTGCAGCTCGCCGTGTTCGGCGTGTACATGGGTGCCTCGTTCGCGCCGAACCACAAGGGCATGCCCGTCGTCGACGCGAACGCGCGACTGGACTTCTTCACCAAGCAGGTACGCACGTCCCGCAACCTCACGGGCGGTTGGTGGGCCACCTGGATGTTCGGCGGTCTCAACCACCAGGTCGAGCACCATCTGTTCCCGAGCATGGCCCGTCCGCACCTCTCGCGTGCCCGCGCCGTCGTGCGCGACTACTGCAAGGGCGCCGGCATCCCGTACACGGAGACGAGCGTGTGGCGCTCGTACGGCATCGTCATCGACTACCTCAACCGTGTCGGACTCGCCGCACGCGATCCGTTCGACTGCCCCATGGTGGCGGGCTACCGCCGCGCGTGAGTCCGCGCGGCGGTGCCGCCGCGGGTCGGGTCAGGCGTTGCGCTTCGCGACGCGCATGAGGGGTTGACACCGCCGCCGGAGGCTGTCAAGCCCCTCGCCACCCGGACCGGCGGCGGCTGTACTGAGGACTCCCCGCCGTTGTTCTGACGATCCCCGATGAGGCCGAGCCGTGAAAGACATCTTGATCGAGGGGCACCGCATCCTCACGACCGACGATGTCGCGGAAGCGGTCCTGGTCTACGCCCAGCGGCTCGCGCAGACGGGCTCGACCGACATCGTCGAGTTCCCCAGCATCGACGACGGAGCGCTGAGCGTATGCCGGATGCTGTTGGGCAGCGGCATCCCGGTGGCCGTGCTCGACGCGGCAACCGCGCTCACCTCCGACGTCCTGGGCGCCGAACGCGCGTGCGCGGAGATATCCCGCCGCATCGCGACGCTCCCCTGAGCGGCGGCGAGCGCCGTCCGGTGCGCGCACTACGGTAGAGGCGTGGGACGGTTCAGTTACGACGGCAGTGTCAAAGCGGACTTCGACGACCGGGTGCTCGCACACCTGCAAGTCGTCATCAGCCAGAAGCTGCGCCGGGGCGAGACGTTCATCTTCAGCTGGCGCAACGACACGAGCGTCGGCGACGGTCGAACGGTCATCTGGCTGCACCCGAACGCCTCGCTCGTCTTCTCCTACCACGGCAGCCGCCAGCCGGCGCTCAACCGGGCGTGGCTCGAGGCGCTGACGCACGCGGCCAACTCGACGTCGGGGTTGCAGATCGTGCCGGAGCCCGATGGCCCGCACGTGGGCGAGGTGCTGACGGGCTGAGCCTCGCGGTCGCACGTCGATGCGTCGCTGTCAATCCCCTCGTCCGGCCGTCTCGTCACGCGCAGACTCGCCAGCGAAGGCGGTGACGACGATGACGCACGACGCGGGAGTCGACGGCCCTCTCGAGCTCATCCCCATCGATGACGATGCGTGGCGTCTGTGTGATCAGCGCGCCGGTGTCAACGACGCGGAGTTCGTGGTGGCCTATATCGAACGAGGAGACGACGGCTTCGACGCCGTCTGGATGAGCGGACCGCGACGCCGCTCGCATCATGCCACCCTCGAGGACTGCGTCGCTCGCGGAGAGAGGCTCCGGCATGCGGGGGAGGTCTCGACGTCGAGTCGACCGATCCCGATCGCACACTTCCCGCCGGCGCGCGCGACCTGAGGCCGGTCAGTCCGCCGCGACGGCGACGGTCTGCGGCGCGTTGTCGCTCTCGCGCGCGTCGGAGGGCTCGATCTGCTCGTCTGTCAGCACGACGCCACCGGACGAACTCGCCGACTGCGCGAGCTCCTCGATCCAGGCCCTGTTGAGCTCGGTCGGCTCGGGGTCGTCGAACACGAAGCGCAGAGCGATCGACGGATGCAGCCAGATGGTGCTGCGTCCGCCCGGGTCGCCCTCGGGGTGGTGCCAGGACACGGTGAAGCTCTCGCCGCGGCGGAGCTTGGTCGCGACGACGACCTTGAGGTGCGCCAGCACCCGGTCCTCGATGTGGATCGGCGTGGCCGATCCTCCGTAATAAATGGTGCCCACGCTGAGATTGTAGGTTGCGCGGTGGCGGACGTCATCATCCCAGAGGCGTCGCGCCGCCTCAGGGCGTCATCAGGCTGACGCCGGCCTGCGTCAGCGCGGCGGCCAGTGCGGGGGCGGGCGCCGCGTCGGTGACGAGGTAGTCGACGCCCTCGAGCGGGGCGACCTGGGCGAACAGACGGCGTCCGAGCTTCGAAGAGTCCGCCAGGACCGCCGTGCGGTCGGCGCGGTCGATCATCTCGGCCATCATCGTCGCATCGCCCAGATTGCTGGTGGAGTAGCCGGATTCGTCGACGGCGCCGACGGCGACGAGTGCGAGGTCGCACCGGATGTCGAGCTCGCGCCCGCCCGCGGCCATTGCGAACGTGACCGGCCCGGTCGTGGCCTGCGTGATCGTGCGGACGGCGCCGCCGAAGACGTAGAGGTCGCGGAAGGCGGAGGGCGCGATCTCGGCGGGGATGCGCAGATTGTTCGTCGCGATGGTCAGGTCGCGGTGGCTGCGCAGTGCGCGGGCCACCGCGAGGGTGGTCGTGCCGGCGTTGAGCATGATGACAGCCCCGTCGTCGACCATCTCGGCGGCCAGCCGTGCGATCCTCTCCTTCTCCTCGACCTGCACGCGCAGGCGCACGTCGAGACCGCGGTCGCGGAGGGCGCCGTCGGTCGCGCTGACCGCGCCGCCGTGCGTGCGGATCAGCGCCCCCTCGCGGTGAAGCTGATCGAGATCGCGGCGCACCGTGTCGATCGACACGTCGAAGTGCTCGGAGAGCTCCGCCACCGTGACCTGTCCCTGCTCGGCGACGTAGGCCGCGAGGTCGGCTTTGCGCCCGGCGGGGAGCCGGCGCCCGCGGGAGGCTGCTTTGTCCATGTCTTCATCCCTAGCACAGCGGATGCCGTTTTCACGCCCAATATCCGCAAAAGGCGGCAGAAGTAGGCAAACGTTGGACAATCGCTCTTGACGAAGCGGCAAAAGGCGGCATAATGGTGCTGAAAGACGCACGAATCCGCAGAGGTGCGGATCATGCACAACTCAAAGAGGAGAAACGATGTCCAGAGTGGGGCGGGTTCACAGCAGAGCCCTCACGATCGTCGGCGCCGTCGCGGCAGCGGCCACGCTGTTGGCGATGTCGGGCTGCTCGAGCAGCGCAACGCCGTCCGGCAGCGGGGCGGCCGGCGGCGACGTCACGATCGAGTTCGCGCAGTGGTGGGAGCCGGAGCTGGCCGACGGCCAGTTCCGTGCGCTCATGGACCAGTTCGAGTCCGAGAACCCCGGTATCAAGGTCAAGCTCGTCAGCGGCCCGTACGCCTCGACCAAGGAGCAGCTGTTCGCGGGCGCCGCGTCGGGGACCATGCCCGACGTCGTCGGCCTCGACGGCGCGTGGGTGAACGACTTCGCCTCCAAGGGCGTCATCGCGAACCTCACCGACCTGATGACGCAGAACAACTACGACCAGAGCCAGCTCGCCAGCCAGATCAAGGTCGACGGTCACACCTTCATGATCCCCGTCGTGAACTTCGTGTACCCGATGTTCACCAACGACGACCTGCTGGCGAAGGCCGGCGTCAGCGCACCGCCGTCCACACGCACCGAGTTCGCCGATGCCGCCAAGAAGGTCAAGGCCCTCGGCGGCGACGTGTCGGGTTGGGTGCTGCCGCTGTCGCTCGAGGCGCCCAACGGCGTGCAGAACGACGTCATGTCGTGGGTGTGGGCGTCGGGCGGCTCGATGCTCAAGGACGGCAAGCCCGATCTCACCAACAAGGACGTCACCTCGGCGATGAACTACATCGACGGGCTCTGGAAGGACGGCGTCATCGCATCCGGCTCGTTCACCATGAAGGAGCAGGACAAGGTCGAGGAGTTCACCAACGGGCGCGTCGGCATGATGATCGACTCGCTCGCCCACATCAACCTGATCCGTCAGTCGAACCCGAACCTCAAGTTCTCCATCTCGGCAATCCCGGCCGCCGACGGCTACAGCGGCCAGCGCGGCATCCCGTACGCGTCGTGGGGCATCGGCGTCGCTGAGAACTCCGCGCACAAGGACGCCGCCTTCAAGCTGGTGTCGTTCCTGATGAGCAAGGACACCAACTCGAAGCTGTCGACGCTGGCCAAGGCGTTCCCGGGCAACACGCAGTCCACCCCCGACTTCTCGGGCAGTGACGAGCTGTTCAAGAAGGCGTTCGACATCTACAAGGCCGGCTACCCCGCGAACGAGTTCACGGGTCTGCCCACCGCGGAGGACCTGATGCGCCAGCTCGGTCAGCAGCTGCAGACGGCGCTGGACGGTCAGCAGTCCATGAGCGACGCGCTCGCCAACGCGCAGAAGTCCTGGAAAGCGGCGTTCTGACCCCTCCCCCGATCCGGGTGCCGCAGCGCAGGCGCGGTGCGGCACCCGGCCCCCACCCGGCCAGAACAAGGAGCCGTGCGGTCTCATGACCCTCAAAACCCCCGTCTCGATGGACACCGAAGTGCTGGTGACCGGCGTCACCCACTCCCGGCGTCGCCGTCAGCTGCGGCGCACGACGGAGTCCTACGCCTTCCTGTCGCCGACGCTGATCCTGCTGTTCGTGCTGATGATCGTGCCGATCGTCATGGTGATCGGCTACTCGTTGCAGAGCAACGTCATCCTCAGCAAGAACAGCGAGTTCGTCGGACTCCAGAACTACCTCACGGTCCTGGGCGACGCCACGTTCTGGAAGGCGACCTCCAACACGGTCGTGTTCACGGTCCTCAGCGTCGCCGCCCACCTCGTGCTCGGGCTGGGTTTCGCGCTCATGCTGAACAGCACGCTCATCGGCGGCTTCTCGCGTGCCGTGTTCCGCGGCCTCTACGTCCTGCCGTGGCTGTTCACCGTCGCCGTCATCGCCGTGCTGTGGCGCATGCTGCTCGCCCCGAACGGCGTCGTCAACTTCCTGCTCAGCTCCGACATCGAATGGCTCGCCTCGCCGCAGCTGGCACTCGGCACGGTGACCTTCATCAACATCTGGGCGGGCTACCCGTTCTTCATGGTGAGTCTGCTCGCGGGGCTGCAGGGCATCCCGAGCGACCTGTACGAGGCAGCCACGGTGGATGGCGCCAGCAGCGTGCAGCGCTTCTGGAACGTCACCCTGCCGCAGCTGCGCCCCATCATCGTCAGCCTGCTGCTGCTCGATCTCATCTGGACCTCGCAGCAGTTCGCGCTCATCTGGATGACCACCGGCGGCGGCCCGATCGACGTCACCGAGGTGCTCAGCACCTACACCTACAAACTGGCCTTCGCCAAGTACGACTTCTCGCTGGCGGCGACCTCCGCCGTGCTCGTCCTGCTCATGTCGATGGTCCTCGCCGTGTTCTATGTGCGGCATCAGAAGGCGAGGGATTGAGATGGCCATGTCCGTGCAGACCCGTCGGCGCACCGCTCGCGTCGGCATCTACCTCGGCCTCATCCTCGGCGCGGTCTTCGCCGCCGGCCCCGTGCTGTGGATGCTGTCGAACTCGTTCAAGTCGAACACCGAGATCTTCGAGCTGCCTCCCCGGCTGATCACCGACACGTTCTCGTTCGACGCGTACGTCGCGATCTTCACCAACCCCGAGACGGTCCGCTTCTTCATCAACAGCTACGTCGTCGCCGGCGCGGTGACGGTGCTGACCCTCCTGATCGCGATCCAGGCGGCCTACGCGTTCAGCCGCTTCGAGTTCCGGGGCAAGCGCATCCTCAACGTCATCATCGTCAGCGTGCAGGCCGTGCCCCCGATCACCCTGCTGATCCCGTACTTCGGCCTCGTGGTCGGTCTCGGCCTCTACAACACCTACCCGGGGCTGATCCTCACCTACATGGTGTTCACGCTGCCCTACGCGATCATCATGATGACGGGCTACTTCAACACCCTGCCGCGCGAGCTCGACGAAGCCGTCCGCGTCGACGGCGCGGGATCGATGACCGCGCTCTGGCGGGTGCTCGTGCCGATCTCGGTGCCCGGCATCGTCTCGGTCGGCATCTACACGTTCATGATCGCCTGGAACGAATACCTTTTCGCGTTGACCCTGACGCGCACGATCGACATGCGCACGGTGCCGATCGGCATC
>CANSLE010000113.1 GCA_947647645.1 uncultured Microbacterium sp. | reverse complement strand
ACCGCATGCGCAGCGAGAAACCACTCCCCTGCGTGTTTCTCGCGCGGAAGGCGGTTTCTCGCCGCGTGTCGCCGTCGTGCCGGATGCCGCGGGACGGGCTACCGCTCCCGCGCGACCCGCGCCTCGTCCCAGATCGGTTCATCGGATTCCCCCACACGACCGTCGGCGCCGAACACCACGAAGCGGTCGAAGGAGCGGGCGAACCAGCGGTCGTGCGTGACGGCCAGCACCGTGCCCTCGAAGCGCCCGAGCGCATCCTCGAGCGCTTCGGCCGAGACGAGATCGAGGTTGTCGGTCGGCTCGTCCAGCAGCAGCAGCGTCGCGCCCGACAGCTCCAGCAACAGCACCTGCAACCGCGCCTGCTGCCCGCCCGACAGGCTGTCGAAGGTCTGCTCGGCGTGACGGACCAGACCGTACCGGTCGAGCGCGGAGCTCGCGGCTTCCCTCGGCATGCCCGATCTGCGATCATCGCCGCGATGCAGGATGTCGAGAAGCGACCGTCCCGCGTACTCCGGATGCCGGTGCGTCTGCGCGAACCAGCCCGGGCTCACGCGGGCTCCGAGCACGGCGCGTCCCGTGTGAGCGACCGGATCGAGCGCAGCGCCGATCCCGGTGATGTGGCCGAGGAGGGCATCGGGGTCGGTGCCGCCGCGGGCGAGCAGTCGCAGGAAGTGCGACTTGCCCGACCCGTTCGACCCGAGCACGGCGATGCGGTCACCGAACCAGACCTCCAGGTCGAACGGCTTCATCAGGCCGGTCAGCTCCAGTCGCTCGGCGACGACGACGCGTTTTCCGGTGCGCGCGCCGCGCAGGCGCAGATCGAGGTTCTGCGCGGGAGGGCGCTCCTGAGGCGGACCGGCCTCTTCGAAGCGCCGGAGTCGGGTCTGGGCGGCTCGGTAGCGCGAGGCGAACTCGTCGCTGGCGGCCGCCTTCGCCTTCATATCGGCGACGAAGCGTTGCAGTTTGAGGTGCTGTTCGTCCCAGCGGCGGCGCAGTTCGTCGAGTCGGGCCATCCGGTCCTCTCGCGCGGCATGGTAGCTGTCGAAGCCGCCGCCGTGCACCCAGGCACTGCTGCCGGCGCCTCCGGATTCGAGCGTGACGATACGGTCGGCGGCGCGCGCGAGCAGCTCGCGGTCGTGGGAGACGAGCAGCACGGTCTTGGCGGTCTCGCGCAGGCGATCCTCGAGCCAGCGTTTGCCGGGGACATCGAGGTAGTTGTCGGGCTCGTCCAGCAGCAGCACCTCATCGGGCCCCCGCAGAAGGGCTTCGAGCGCGAGACGCTTCTGCTCGCCGCCCGACAGTGTCGTCAGCTCGCGGGAGCGGGCGCGCGCGAAGGGGATGCCGAGGGCTGCGATGGTGCAGGTGTCCCACACGGTCTCGTACGCGTAGCCGCCGGCCTCGGCGTAGTCGGCGAGCGCCGTCGCGTAGCGCATCTGGGTGTCCAGATCGTCGCGGTCGATGAGGGCCGCCTCGGCATCCTCGAGCTCTCGCGCCGCGGCGGCGACCCGAGCCGGCGCAACGGCGATGAGCAGGTCGTGAATGGTCTGCTGCGCCGCGCCGTGGCCGACGAACTGGTCCATGACGCCGAGGCCGCCGTCGATCGTGATCGCCCCGGCGCGCGGGGCGAGCTCGCCGCGGATGAGTCGCAGCAGCGTCGTCTTGCCGGCCCCGTTCTGGCCGATCAGGGCGGTGGTCTTGCCGTCGGCGACGCGGAACGTGACCTCGTCCAGCAGCGGTCGCCCGTCGGGCAGCACGAACGAGACGGCAGAGATGTCGATAAAGCCCACAGCGGGTCCTTCCGCCCTCGCCGCGACGCGGGCGCAGAGCCGTCCAGCTTAGCCGTCCACGCGTGGTCGACGCGAACGCCGCCGTCGTCAGACGCCGGTGCACGCGGCATCCACCCGCACGAACTCCGCAGATAGCGACGAACTCCGCACCCGATCGCGCGGACGGGTGCGGAGTTCGTGAGAATCTGCGGAGTTCGTGGGGTCAGCCGGATGCCGCGGGACGGGCTACTTCTTGTAGTTGGGGGCCTCGACGACGATCTGGACGTCGTGCGGGTGGCTCTCCTTGAGGCCGGCCGCCGTGATGCGCACGAACGTGCCACGGGCCTTGAGCTCCTCGATGGTGCGGGCGCCGACGTAGAACATCGACTGCCGCAGGCCGCCCACGAGCTGGTAGGCCACCGCCGACACGGGACCGCGGTAGGCGACCTGCCCCTCGATGCCCTCGGGGATCAGCTTGTCGTCGCTCGGGATGTCGGCCTGGAAATAGCGGTCCTTCGAGTACGAGGTCTTCTTGCCGCGGGTCTGCATCGCGCCGAGCGAGCCCATGCCGCGGTAGAGCTTGAACTGCTTGCCGCCCTGGAAGACGATCTCCCCCGGCGACTCGTCGGTGCCGGCCAGGAGCGAGCCCAGCATGACGGTGTCGGCGCCGGCGACGAGGGCCTTGGCGATGTCGCCGGAATACTGCAGGCCGCCGTCGGCGATGACGGGGACGCCGGCCTCGCGCGCGGCCTGGTAGGCCTCCCAGATCGCGGTGACCTGGGGGACGCCGACACCGGCGACGATGCGGGTCGTGCAGATGGAGCCCGGACCGACGCCGACCTTCACGGCATCCACGCCCGCGTCGATGAGCGCCTGCGCCCCCTGCCGGGTGGCGACGTTACCGCCGATGACGTCGATGTGGGCGAACGACTCGTCGCCCTTCAGGCGCCGCACCATGTCGATGACGCCCTGCGACTGGCCGTTGGCGGTGTCGACGACGATGACGTCGACACCGGCGTCGCGGAGGGCCTCGGCGCGCTCCCAGGCGTCGCCGAAGAACCCGATGGCCGCGCCCACACGGAGGCGCCCCTGGTCGTCCTTCGTGGCGAGCGGGTACTTCTCGCTCTTGTCGAAGTCCTTGATCGTGATGAGGCCGGCGAGCTTTCCGTCGTCGTCGATGAGCGGCAGCTTCTCGACGCGATGCTGCGCGAACAGTGCGATGACCTCGTTCGCCCCGATGCCGACCCGGCCGGTGACGAGACCCTCGCTCGTCATGACGTCGCGCACCTTGGTCGTCTGGCGCTCGAAGCCCGAGACGAACCGCATGTCGCGATTGGTGATGATGCCCAGCAGTCGCCCGTCCTCGTCGACGACGGGAAGTCCCGAGATGCGGTACTGCCCGCAGAGATCGTCGACCTCCTCGATCGTGGCGTCGGGGGTCGTGGTGATCGGATCGGTGATCATGCCCGACTCGCTGCGCTTGACCTGGTCGACCATGGCCGCCTGCTCGGCGATCGCGAGGTTGCGGTGCAGGATGCCGAGACCGCCCTCCCGCGCCATGGCGATCGCCATCCGGGTCTCGCTGACGGTGTCCATCGCGGCCGACAGCAGCGGGGTGGCCACGGTGATGCGACGGGTGACGCGCGACGACGTGTCGGCCTCGGAGGGGATGACGTCGGTGTGCCCCGGCAGGAGCAGCACGTCGTCATAGGTCAATCCGACGAAACCGAAGGGGTCGTTGTGCTCCACGTGCTCTCCTGTGTCTCGCGCGCGCGAATCGCGCGTGTACCGATTGTAAGTCGCCGAGAGCCGCGCGCATTCCGCGCGGTGGGACCCGTCCCGGCATATAGCACACACGAGGTGGGTAGGCGAAACAAAGTCGACACATTACGCTCGTACCGTCGTTCATCAATGACGAGGCGACGGCACCCCTGCCATGGCGTGCTGGACTGGAGGTACCTTTGAGTCCCACGATCGCCACCGCGCGAACGCCCATGAGATGGATCGTGCTCGTCCTCGGCGCCCTGTTGACAGCCGCGGCGCTGATCGTCGGCGGTGCCGCCGGATCGGCCCACGCCGCCACCCCCGACACCCCCGGGGGCGATCAGGAGAAGACCGACTACTACTTCGGTGGCGTCATCACCTTCGAGGACACAGCGGTCCCCGATGTCGGGATGTCGGTGAGCGGCGGCGGCTTCGAGGCGAAGACGGTGACCGACGCGGAGGGCAAGTGGCGCCTCTACGTCCCCGACAAGGCCACGTACACGCTCGTCGTCGACGAGAGCACCCTGCCGCAGGGCGTCATCGTCGACGCCTCGAACCTGCCCGAGGGGCTGCAGCCGGTGCAGGGGACGACGGGCTCGTTCGAGGTCGAGTTCGGTCTCACCAAGACGAAGATCGTCAACCTCTTCCTCGGTCAGGGCGAGCGCGTGACGCAGTCGTTCGTCGACCAGCTCGCGGTGCGTCTGGTCAACGGCGTCAACTTCGGGCTCCTCCTCGCCCTGGCGGCGATGGGCGCCGCCCTCATCTTCGGCACGACCGGGCTGTCGAACTTCGCGCACGGCGAGATGGTGACCTGGGGTGCCCTGGTCGCGCTGCTGTTCAGCACGACGTGGCAGCTCCCGCTGTGGCTGGGACTGCTCGCAGCGGTCCTCGGCGGCGGCGCATTGGGCCTGGTCCTGGATGCCGCGCTGTGGCGGCCGCTGCGCCGACGAGGTCTCGGCGTCGTCCAGCTGATGATCGTCAGCATCGGGTTGTCGCTGGCGCTGCGCTACACGTACCAGTACTTCGTGGGCGGCGCGACGAGCCAGCTGCCCGGGTCCAGCCCGACGCCGATCGAGTTCGGCCCCATCTCGCTCTCCTACATCGATCTGATCAGCATGGGCGTCAGCATCGTCGTGATCCTGGGCGTCGCGTTCTTCCTGCTGCGCACGCGCCTCGGCAAGGCGACGCGCGCCATCTCCGACAACCCGCAGCTCGCGGCGGCGTCGGGCATCGACGTCGACCGCGTGATCAGGGTGGTGTGGGTGCTGGCCGGCACATTGGCCGCGATCTCCGGGGTGCTGTGGGCGTACTTCCGCCCGGGGGTGCGCTGGGACATGGGCACGCAGATGCTGCTGCTGATCTTCGCCGCCATCACCCTCGGCGGGCTCGGGACGGCCTTCGGCGCCCTCATCGGTGCGCTCATCGTCGGGCTCGTCGTCGAGACCTCGACACTGTGGATCCCGTCCGACCTCAAGTACGCGGGAGCCCTCGTCGTTCTCATCATCATCCTGCTGGTCAGGCCTCAAGGTCTGCTGGGTCGCAGAGAAAGGCTCGGGTGACGGCCATGGACTGGGGCGCCATCATCGGCAACACGCTCGGCTATCTGCTGAGTCCCGTCACGATCGCCTACGCGCTGGCCGCCACCGGCCTCGCGGTGCACTTCGGCTACGCCGGCCTCCTGAACTTCGGCATGGCCGGGTTCATGGCCCTCGGCGCATACGGCTACGCGATCTCGATCCTCACCTTCGGCCTGCCGTGGTACCTCGCGATGCTCGTCGGGCTGGCCCTGGCCGCCCTGTTCGCGGTGATCCTCGGCATCCCGACCCTGCGGCTGCGCGCGGACTACCTCGCGATCGTCACGATCGCGGCCGCGGAGATCGTGCGCCTGCTGTTCACCACGCAGGTGTTCGACAGGTGGACCAACTCGGCCGACGGCCTCGGCAACTACAACGGCAGCTTCCAGGCGGCGAACCCGTTCCCGTCGCTGCCCGGCGGCGCCCGCTACGGCTGGGGCCCCTGGCAGTTCACGTCCGCGCAGCTGTGGGTCGTCGCGTTCGGCCTCGTGCTGCTCGCGCTGTCGGTCTTCGTCGTCTGGGCTCTCATGCGCAGTCCGTGGGGTCGCGTGCTCAAAGGCATCCGCGAGGACGAGGACGCCGTGCGCTCGCTCGGCAAGAACGTCTTCGCCTACAAGATGCAGGCGCTCGTCGTCGGCGGTGTCATCGGCGGCCTGGGCGGCATCGTCTACGTGCTGCCGTCCGCGGTGATCCCGTCGAGCTATACGACGGCGCTCACCTTCTTCCTCTGGACGATCCTCCTGCTGGGCGGCGCGTCGACGATCTTCGGACCGTCGCTGGGGGCGGTGCTGTTCTGGATGGTGATGGCGCTGCTCGGCAACCTCCTGCCCGAGATGGCGAAGGCCGGGTGGCTGCCGATGAGCGACATCCAGGCCGGGACGCTGCGCTTCATCCTCGTCGGCGTCGCGCTCATGCTCATCGTGATCTTCAGGCCGCAGGGCATCCTCGGCGACAAGAGGGAGATGACCTTTGTCAAGTGATCAGAATCCGCAGGGACCCCCCGGCGCCCAGGCGCCGGGGACGACCGCGACAGGCAGCATCAGACGACCCAAGAAGACGGGGCTGGCCACCGGGCCCGCGGTCCCCGGCGTCGCCAAGACCGACCCGATCATGGTGATCGACAGCGTGTCGAGACGCTTCGGCGGTCTCACCGCGGTCGACGTCGACCACCTCGAGATCCCGCGCCACGCCATCACGGCCCTCATCGGCCCGAACGGAGCCGGCAAGACCACGCTCTTCAACCTGCTGTGCGGCTTCGACAAGCCGAACTCGGGCACGTGGTCGTACGACGGCAAGGACATCGCCGGTATCCCCGCCTTCAAGGTGGCGCGGATGGGCCAGGTGCGCACCTTCCAGCTCACCAAGGCGCTGTCGCTGCTGACGGTGCTGGAGAACATGAAACTGGGTGCGCCCCGGCAGAAGGGCGAGCGGTTCTGGTCGGCCTTCATCCCGAGCATCTGGCGCGGCCAGGAGACGGCGAACGAGGAGAAGGCCCGCGGCCTGCTGCAGCGCTTCAGGCTCGACGCCAAGGAGAAGGACTTCGCCGCCTCACTCTCGGGCGGTCAACGCAAGCTCCTCGAGATGGCCCGCGCACTGATGAGCGATCCTCAGCTCGTCCTGCTCGACGAGCCGATGGCAGGCGTGAACCCCGCGCTGACCCAGTCTCTTCTCGACCACATCCTCGATCTGAAGGACCTGGGCGTGACCGTCCTCTTCGTCGAGCACGACATGCACATGGTGCGTCACATCGCCGACTGGGTCGTCGTCATGGCCGAGGGGCGAGTGGTGGCCGAGGGGCCGCCCGACACGGTGATGCAGGACCGGGCCGTCATCGATGCCTACCTCGGCAGCCATCAGGACGTCGATCTGGGCGTCGTCACCGGGCGCGTCCCGGGCGAGCTCGGCGAGTCCGCCAAAGAGCTGCTGCAGGAGATCGAGGTCGCCGAGGCCGCGAGCATCGCCGAGGCCGAGGAGGAGAAGTGAGCGCGACCACAGTGGGACCCTCATCGGAGGCGGCGGCCGCGGCATCCGGCGACATCGTCGTCGAGGTGTCCGACCTCACCGCGGGATACCTGCCCGGGATCAACATCATCGACGGCGCCAACCTGGTGGCCCGCAAGGGCGAGCTCATCGGCATCATCGGGCCCAACGGTGCCGGCAAGTCGACCCTGCTGAAGGCGATCTTCGGGCTGGTCAAGGTGCGCGGCGGCGACATCACCGTCAACGGCGAGTCGATCGTCGGGCTCAAGGCCGACAAGCTCGTCCAGCGGGGTGTCGCCTTCGTCCCGCAGACGAACAACGTCTTCCCCTCGCTGACCATCGCGGAGAACCTGCAGATGGGGCTCTATCAGAACCCCCGGATCTACGCGGAACGGCTGGAGTTCGTGACCGGCATCTTCGCGGAGCTCGGCACACGGCTCACACAGCGCGCCGGCTCGCTCTCCGGCGGCGAGCGCCAGATGGTCGCG
>CANSLE010000112.1 GCA_947647645.1 uncultured Microbacterium sp. | reverse complement strand
CTCCAGGCCGAACCCGTCGACGCGGGGAGCGAAGCCGATCGACATGAGCACCTTGTCGGCCTCGATCGAGCCCTGCTGACCGGTCTTGTTGTCGGTGTAGGCGACGGTGACCTTGTCGCCCGCGTCGACGACCGACTCGACCTTCGTGGAGACGAGGATGTCGACGCCGAGGTTCTTGTACTGCTTCGCGATCTCCTTCGAGACGTCCGCGTCCTCGTTGGGAAGGACGCGGTCGAGGAACTCGATGATGGTGACCTTGACGCCGTAGTTCGTCAGCACGTAGGCGAACTCCATGCCGATGGCGCCGGCGCCGACGATGACGATCGAGCCGGGGAGTTCACGGGTGAGGATCTGCTCCTCGTAGGTCACGACGTTCTCGCTGAGCGTCACGCCGGGCAGGAGTCGCACGGTGGAGCCGGTCGCGATGATCACGTTGTCGAAGGTGACCTCTTCGGTCGACCCGTCCGACTTGGTCACGGTGATGGCCTTCGGACCCGTGAAGGATCCGCGGCCCTCGAACTCGGTGACCTTGTTCTTCTTCATCAGGTAGTGGATGCCCTTGACGCGGCCGTCGGCGACGACGCGCGAGCGGTCCCACGCCTTGCCGAAGTCCAGCGTGAACTCACCCGAGATGCCGAAGAACTCGGCCTTGTGCGTCAGGGTGTGGGCGATCTCCGCGTTCTTCAGCAGAGCCTTGGAGGGGATGCAGCCGACGTTGAGGCAGACACCGCCCCAGTACTTCTCTTCGATGATGGCGACGGACTGGCCGAGCTGAGCGGCGCGCACCGCCGCGACATAGCCACCAGGGCCGGCACCGAGGACGACGACGTTGAAATGAGGCATGCTCTCAGCCTAGTCCTCGGGGGTCGCCCTGGCCCGCCGCACCAGCACCGCCACGAGGCCTCCGAGAGCGGCGAGGGCCACGATGCCGAGGAGCGCCCACACGAAGGCGGGGACCCCGGCATCCGCGGAGATCGGGACCGCCGCCGACGGCGAGGCGGTCGCCCCCGGAGTCGCCGGAGTCGCCGGTGTCGACGTCGCGCCGGGCGTCGCGTCGGAGGCGGCGCCGGCGACGGTGAAGGTGTACTGGCCCGACACCGGGTGGCCATCGCTGGACACGACGCGCCAGATGACCGTGACCGGACCCGAGGCCGTGCCGGCGAGCTGCTGCGTGAGGCGCGTCCCGTCGAGCGTCGGGGTGCCGGCCGTCAGGGAGGTGCCCGCGGCATCCGTCACGACCACCTGTGTCGCGCCGGGCTGATCGATGAGCACGCCGCTGAAGGTCATCGTGATCGCGCTCGGCACCGCGTCGACCTGCGCGTTCGCCGACGGCGACGCGCCGATGAGCTCGTCGTGCGCCCATGCCGGCGAGGCGATGGCGAGCGAGAGCACGCCGAGGAGCGCGGCGAACAGGCCGAGGAGGAACGAGCGGAACGTGTGAACTCTGTGTGACAGCACACAGCCGACCCTATCCGTGGGTGTTGTGACCGGGCCGTGCGTCCTAGCATGGCGGCAGGCGGGCACGCCGCTCGCCGCGACCCGGAGGACGGTGCGAGATGGATGCCAGGATGATGGACGCCATGGTCGGCGAGATGACCTCGACGTCGGGGATGCCCGCGATGGACACCGCCGTGATGCAGGCCTGCATGGACGCCTGTGCGGCGTGCGAGCAGGCGTGCACGGTGTGCTCCGCGCAGATGATGGATGGACGCATGATGGACTGTGCGCCCGCCTGCATGACGTGCGCCGACATGTGCAACACGATGATGCGGGCGATGCTGCGGATGTCGGGCATGACGCCGGCGTCGATGATGGCGATGCTCGACGCGTGCATCGCCATGTGTCAGACCTGCATGGACATGTGCGCCATGCAGGCAGAAGACAGCGCCGTGTGCGCGATGTGCGCCGAGGCCTGCCGTGCGTGCATGGATGCGTGCACGGCGGTCAAGGACGCGGTGATGGCGGCCGCCTGAACCGTCGCGCGCTCGCCTACAGCGGGAGGGCGTTGAACAGGCGTCCCTCTGCGTGCAGGACGTGGTAACGCGGGTGGAAAGCCACGGGGGAGCCCGGGCGGAGCCCCGTCGCGGCGCCCGCGCCGTTCCAGAGCTCGCGGACGTCGCCGTTGAGCGAGGCGAGGACGAGCGTGCCGTCGGCGCAGACGTCGGAGACGATCGCGTCCACCCACTCCGACGGCGTCGCCGTGGCCAGCCGCGCCTGGATGAGGTGGATCGCGTGCCCGGGAGCGAACGACGAGCAGGTGCCGCCGGTCGCGCACATGCAGATCGCGTCCTGACGCACCGAGGCGGGCGTGAGGGGGTTCTGCTGCGTGGACACGGGATTCCTCTCCTCGACCGTCGTGGCGGCGCGCCGCGGCGGTGTGCAGCCAGAGTAGGTCGCGGTGCTCCCGGGGCGCCCTTCGGGCGTCACACGGCGACACAGACGCGACGCCCGGACGGGGTCGACGACGAAACCCGGCGGCACTCGGGGGTTCGCAGCGCGAGCCGATCCGTTAGGGTGAAAGGGAAGGAGGTCATGGTGGAAGAGAATGCGCGAGACGCTGGTGGCAGCGGCATCCGACGCGACGCCGGGAACGGCGGTTCCGCCGACACGACCCAGACGTTCGGTCACGATTCCGACCTCTCCTTCGTGCCCTTCGGCACCGACCTGACCGATGTCGAGCGCGAGGCGATCGACGCGTTGCCGTCGCGCGCCGCGCTGCTGCTGGTGAGGTCCGGGCCGACCGCAGGAGCGCGCTACCTCCTCGACAGCGACGTGACCACGGTCGGTCGTCACCCCGAGGCCGACATCTTCTTCGACGACGTCACGGTCTCCCGCCGCCATGCGGAGATCACGCGCACCGGCAGTGTGTTCGAGCTCGTGGACCAGCGTTCGCTCAACGGCAGCTACGTCAACGGCGAGCGTGTCGATCGCGCGGTACTCGTCGACGGCGCCGAGGTGCGCATCGGCAAGTTCCGTCTCAACTTCTTCGCGTCGCCGGTCGATCGCGGTCAGGTGACGAGCGGGTGAGCCCGGCTGCCTCGCCCCGTGGACGTGCGTCGTCCACGGGTTATCTCAGCATCGGTCAGGTGCTCGCCCGGTTGACACCGGAGTTCACCGATCTCAGTGCGAGCAAGCTCCGCTACCTCGAAGTCCAGGGCATCGTCACGCCGTTGCGGACCGAGTCCGGCTACCGCAAGTTCTCACCACTCGACGTCGATCGGCTCCGGACCGCGCTCACCCTGCAGCGCGATCACTACATGCCGCTGGCCCGCATCCGCGACTACCTCGACGAGCAGCAGGGGGGAGCCGTCGCTCCGCCGGCGCCCGCCTCGATCGTCACCGCGCCGCGCCGGTATCGCCGCGACGAGCTCCTGAAGGCCGCCGCCGCCCCCGTCGCGCTCCTCAACGATGCGGTTCGTGCCGGGCTGATCCCGGCCACCGAGTCCTACGACGACAAGGCGCTCGGCGTACTGCGCGCGCTCGTGGCCCTCGATGGCCACGGCATCCAGCCGCGTCACGTACGCGGCGTGCGTCAGGCGGCCGAACGCGAGGTGGCGCTCGTCGAGAGCGCCCTGGCCCCGCTGCTACGCCGGATGGATGCCGCGTCCCGCGCACGCGCCGGCGAGCTCGCCCCGGAGCTGCTGCGGCGACTCGACGAGGTGCGGACGGCCTTCGTCCACGCGGCCCTGGACCGCATCGTGCCGTGAGGTTCGCGCGACACGCCCTGGGTCGGGAAGCGGATGTCGTTGCCGCGGGCTCGGTGCTGATCTACCGTGGAGGAAAAGACGGACAGTCCGGCTGGAGGCGAGCATGACCGCGCACGATGCGCCCGGTGACATCCGGTTCGCCACAGAGCTGCTCTTCACGGACGGTCTGCCGCAGATGGACGACGAGGTCGGCTATCGCGGCGCTGTGGCGGCCCGCGCGGCCGGTATCACGTATCGACAGCTCGACTACTGGGCTCGTACCGAGCTCGTCCAGCCGACGGTGCGTGGCGCCAGCGGCTCTGGATCGCAGCGCCTGTACGGTTTCCGCGACATCCTCGTGCTCAAGCTCGTGAAGCGGTTGCTGGACACCGGGATCTCTCTGCAGCAGATCCGCACGGCCGTCGATCAGCTCCGCGCTGCCGGCATCCGCGATCTCGCCGGCACGACCCTCATGAGCGATGGCGCGTCCGTCTACCTCTGCACGTCCAACGACGAGGTCATCGACCTCGTCAGCCGCGGCCAAGGCGTCTTCGGCATCGCCGTGGGCAAGGTGCTCCACGAGGTGGAGTCCACGCTGCTGGACTTCGATCCCCAGGCTCCGGATCCCGTGGACGAACTCGCCGCCCGTCGCGCGGTGAAGTCCGCCTGACGTCGCCCTCCGACGCGCGCTCACCGAGCGCGGGGCTCAGGCGCGCTGTTCGCCGGCGATGATGCGCCCGGTGCGCATGACGCGGTCGAGGAGCGCGTCGAAGTCGGCCGCGAGCTCCTGGGCGGAGTCCCCCGGCCAGATGTGCAGGGGTTTGGCCGCGCCCTGCGCCTGCTGCAGCGACGTGCGTTCGGGCAGCTGCGGCGAGAGGACGAGCGGGCCGAACATGTCGCGCAGCTCCTTGATGCGGAACTGGTGCTCGATCGACTGCGGGCGTACGCGGTTGACGACGATGCCGAGCGGCTGCAGGCGGGGGGAGAGTCCGCGGCGGATCTCCTCGATCGCGCGAAGGGCGCGGTCGGCGGCCGCGACCGAGAACAGTCCGGGCTCTGTGACGACGATGACGCGGTCGGATGCCGCCCAGGCGGTGCGCGTGAGGGCGTTGAGCGACGGAGCACAGTCGATGAGGACGAGATCGTAGTCGGCCTCGATCGTCGCGAGCGCCTCCTCGAGTTTCCAGACGTCGCGCACGCTCGGGTGGGGGCCGTCGAAGTTGATGGCGGACGGACTGCCGATCATGACGTCGATCGTGCCCGGATGCACCTTCGCCCAACCGCTGGAGGTGATGGCCTGACGGACCACCTTCTCCTTGGGGTTGGCGAGCACGTCGGCGACGTTGAGGCGGCCGGCGACCTGGATGTCCATGCCCGTCGACACGTCAGACTGCGGGTCGAGGTCGACGACGAGAGTCCGTACTCCCCGAGCGAACGCCGCGGAGGCGAGGCCGAGAGTCACGGTGGTCTTGCCGACACCCCCCTTGAGCGAGGAGACGGAGAGTACGTGCACGAGGCTCTACGTTACCTTCCCCTAGGCTGTGAGGACACTCAGGCCCACGTGAAAAGTAGGCTCGTCGGGGAATCAGGGCCTCTCAGCACGCGCGAGGGCCGCTCGGAGAAGAGGTGCGCGCATGTTCCGCAAGATCCTGGTCGCCAACCGGGGGGAGATCGCGATCCGCGCCTTCCGGGCCGCGTTCGAGCTGGGCGCCCGCACCGTCGCCGTATACCCCTACGAGGACCGCTACTCTCTGCACCGTCTCAAGGCCGACGAGGCCTACCAGATCGGGACGGTCGGCCAGCCCGTGCGCGCCTATCTCGACGTCGAGGAGATCATCCGCGTCGCCACCGAGTCGGGCGCCGACGCGATCTACCCCGGATACGGGTTCCTCTCCGAGAACCCGGACCTCGCCGCGCGCGCAGCGGAGAACGGCATCGTGTTCATCGGCCCGCCCTCGCGGGCGCTCGAGATGGCCGGCAACAAGGTGACGGCCAAGGACCACGCGATCGCGGCGGGTGTCCCCGTGCTGCGCTCGACCGCGGCATCCGACGACGTTGACCTGCTCGTGGGCCAATCCGAGGGGATCGGCTTCCCGATCTTCGTGAAGGCCGTCGCGGGCGGCGGCGGCCGTGGCATGCGTCGGGTGGAGACGAAGGAGCAGCTGGCGCCGGCCATCGCCGAGGCGATGCGCGAGGCGGACAGCGCGTTCGGCGACGCCCGGGTCTTCCTGGAACAGGCCGTCCAACGCCCCCGGCACGTCGAGGTGCAGATCCTCGCCGACAAGACGGGGGAGACCGTCCATCTCTTCGAGCGCGACTGCTCGGTGCAGCGCCGGCACCAGAAGGTCGTCGAGATCGCCCCGGCGCCGAACCTGCCCGATGACGTGCGGGCGAGCCTGCACCGGTACGCCGTCGCCTTCGCCCGATCGATCGGGTACGAGAACGCCGGCACTGTCGAGTTCCTGCTCGAGACGGCGGGGCCGCGCACGGGCGAGGTCGTCTTCATCGAGATGAACCCGCGCATCCAGGTCGAGCACACGGTCACCGAGGAGGTCACCGACGTCGACCTCGTGCAGTCCCAGATGCGCATCGCCGCGGGCGAGAGCCTCGCCGACCTCGGGCTGCATCAGGAGGACATCCGTCTGCGCGGCGCGGCTCTGCAATGCCGCATCACGACCGAGGACCCGACGCAGGGCTTCCGTCCCGACACCGGCAAGATCACCACGTACCGCTCGCCCGGCGGTGCCGGCATCCGCCTCGACGGGGGCACCACCGCGGCCGGCTCTCAGGTCAGCCCGCACTTCGACTCGATGCTCGCCAAGCTCACGTGCCGCGGGCGCGACTTCTCGGCGGCCGTGGTGCGCTCACGACGCGCCCTGGCGGAGTTCCGCATCCGCGGTGTCTCCACGAACATCCCGTTCCTGCAGGCCGTCCTCGACGACCCCGCGTTCGTCGCGGGCGACCTCAGCACCGCGTTCATCGACGAGCGTCCCGAGCTGCTGCGCGGGCGGGAGTCCAAGGACCGCGGATCGAAGATCATCGCCTGGCTCGCCGACACCACCGTCAACCGACCGAACGGCGAGAACCCGCTCTCGGTGGAGCCGGCGACGAAGCTGCCGCGCATCGATCTGGCCGCACCCGCCGTCCCGGGCTCACGACAGCGTCTGCGCGAGCTCGGACCCGCCGGGTTCGCGAAGGCCCTGCGCGAGCAGACGGCGCTCGCGGTCACCGAGACCACGTTCCGCGACGCGCACCAGTCGCTGCTGGCCACGCGGGTGCGCACGCGTGACCTCGTCACCGTCGCGCCATACGTCGCGCGCCTCACGCCGCAGCTGCTGTCGGTCGAGGCCTGGGGAGGCGCCACCTACGACGTCGCGCTGCGCTTCCTCGGGGAGGACCCCTGGGAACGCCTCGACGCGTTGCGTGACGCGCTGCCCAACATCGCCATCCAGATGCTCCTGCGCGGGCGCAACACGGTGGGCTACACGCCGTACCCCACCCGGGTCACCGATGCCTTCGTCCGTGAGGCGGCGGCGTCCGGCGTCGACATCTTCCGCATCTTCGACGCGCTCAACGACGTGTCCCGGATGCGCCCCGCGATCGACGCCGTGCTCGACACGGGCACGGCTGTCGCGGAGGTCGCCCTCTGCTACACCGGCGATCTGCTGTCGCCGGCGGAGGACCTCTACACGCTCGACTACTACCTGCGCCTCGCCGAGCAGATGGTGGATGCCGGGGCGCACGTGCTCGCCGTCAAGGACATGGCGGGGCTTCTGCGCCCGGGTGCAGCCGCCCGACTCGTGCGCGCCCTCCGCGAGCGCTTCGACCTGCCGGTCCATGTGCACACTCACGACACGGCGGGTGGGCAGCTCGCGACCGTGCTCGCCGCCGGGGCCGCCGGTG
>CANSLE010000111.1 GCA_947647645.1 uncultured Microbacterium sp. | reverse complement strand
CCACGAGCCCTTCCCGACGGTCTCGGGGCCGCGTTCACATGCGCAGCGGCGATCGAGGCGGGAGTGAGTCGCCGGCGCCTGCGCGCCGCGGACCTCGATGCCACGTTCCGCGGGGCGCGGCTGCGCCCGTCGCCACCGGACGAGACGGAGGATGCCGAGGCGCCGCTCGCCCTCGATCGCCGTATGCGCCGCCGCATCCTCTCGCGTGCGCACGCGTATGCCCTCGTCGCGCCCGCGGGGTCGTTCTTCGTGGGCACGACCGCCCTCGCCGTGCACGGTCTGCCCTTGCCGCGGGGAGCGGACGCGCTGCCGTTGGAGGTCGCCATCGCGGCTCCGCTGCACGCGCCGCGCGGGCGTGGCGTGCGGGGCGTGAAAGTCTCCCCGCGCCTCGTCCGCACCGTCGAGAGCGAGGGGCTGATCGTCGCCGACCCGGCGTCCACGTGGGCTCTTGCGGGGGCGAACGCACGGCTTCGCGACCTCGTCGTGTGGGGTGACGCCCTGGTTCGTGTGCCGCGCGACGAGCGCACGCGGCGGCATCCGGACCGTCGTCTCGCGACCGTGGAGAAACTGCGGGCGGCGGCACTCGTGCCGTGGCGGCGCTCACGGGACCTGCTGTTGGCGGCCCTCGACCTGGTCCGGGAGGGGAGCATGTCTCCGCTGGAGACCGATTTCCGGTTGGCGGCCGGCGCCGCGGGCCTTCCCGAGCCGGAGCTCGACGTGGAGATGCGCGACGCGGTGGGGCGGCTGATCGGCATCAGCGATCTCGTCTATCGCGCTCACCGGATCGTCGTCGAGATCGAGGGGAGACAACACCGCACGAGCGACGCGCAGTGGAATCGCGACCTCGACAAGTACGCCGCCCTCGCGGCTTCGGGCTGGGAGGTCGTGCGATTGACGTCCCGTCACGTGCGCCCCGGCATCCGAGGGGTGGAGCTCGTCGCCGAGGCCCTGCGTCGTCGCGGCGGCTGACACCCTGTTCGGGGTCGCGAGAGGTCGCAGAGCCCGCGTCCGGGCGACCCATAGCGACCCCGAACCGAATGTTCAGCGTCCGTTGTTTTGAAGTTGTCAAAATTAGGTACCATGGGTCCATGGCCCCGATCGAGACCTCCGAGCACGCCCCGGCTGCCCCCGCCGCGCTGCGGGAAGCCGGGCTGAAGGTCACCGCCTCGCGAGAAGCCGTCTACGAGGCTCTCCGCGACATGCCGCACGCGAGCGCCGAGGACGTCTTCCTGCGGATCCTGCAGCGGATGCCGCGCACGAACCGGCAGTCGGTCTACAACGCGCTCGGCGACTTCGCGGACGCCGGCCTCGTGCGCCGCATCGAGCCGGCAGGGCGGCCCATGCTCTTCGAGCTGCGGGTGCGCGACAACCACCACCACCTGGTGTGCACCTCGTGCGGCGTCGTCGTCGACGTCGACTGCGCGATCGGCGCCGCACCCTGCCTGGAGCCCTCGGACTCCCACGGATTCACCCTCGCCACGGCGGAGGTCACCTACTGGGGGATCTGCCCCTCGTGCGCGACCACCGCCACCATGCCCCTCACGGAAGGAACACCATGACCGACCACGACCCGACCACCGCCGGTATCGGCGCCGATGCGACCGAGATCGACCAGTCCGTCACCGTCACCGACACCGACGAGGCCTACGCAGAGGAGGCGGCGACCTGCCCGGTCATCCACGCGCAGCCGCACCCGACGAGCGGGTCCGCGAACCGCGTGTGGTGGCCGAACCAGCTGAACCTCAAGATCCTCGCGAAGAACCCGCGAGTCCGTAACCCGCTGGATGCCGATTTCGACTACGCGGCCGCATTCGAGGCCCTCGACCTCGCCGCCGTCAAGAAGGACATCGAGGAGGTCCTCACCACCAGCCAGGACTGGTGGCCTGCCGACTTCGGCCACTACGGCCCTCTCATGATCCGTATGGCATGGCACTCCGCGGGCACGTACCGCGTGACCGACGGGCGCGGCGGCGGCGGCGCCGGACAGCAGCGTTTCGCGCCGCTGAACAGCTGGCCCGACAACGTCAACCTCGACAAGGCGCGGCGTCTGCTCTGGCCCGTCAAGAAGAAGTACGGGCAGTCGATCTCGTGGGCCGACCTCATGATCCTGACCGGCAACGTCGCCCTGGAGTCGATGGGCTTCCGGACCTTCGGCTACGCCGGTGGGCGTGCCGACGTGTGGGAGCCGGACGACGATGTCTACTGGGGTCCCGAGACCACGTGGCTCGGCGATGAGCGCTACTCGGGCGACCGCGAGCTGGACAAGCCGCTCGCCGCGGTGCAGATGGGGCTCATCTACGTGAACCCCGAGGGACCCAACGGCAACCCCGACCCGCTGGCGTCGGCGCGCGACATCCGTGAGACCTTCGCGCGGATGGCGATGAACGACGAGGAGACCGTCGCCCTCATCGCCGGTGGACACACCTTCGGCAAGACGCACGGCGCCGCGCCCGACACCAACCTCGAGGAGAACCCCGAGGCCGCCGGACTGGAGATGCAGGGCCTCGGCTGGAAGAACAACCACGGCACCGGCCGCGGCGACGACACGATCACCTCGGGCCTCGAGGTCACGTGGACCTATCACCCGACGCGCTGGGACAACGAGTTCTTCCACATCCTCTACGCGTACGAGTGGGAGCTCATGACCAGCCCGGCCGGCGCGCACCAGTGGCGTCCGAAGGGCGGCCAGGGCGCCGACATGGTGCCGCTCGCCCACAGCGACGGCAAGCGCGAGCCCCGCATGCTCACGAGCGACCTCGCCCTGCGTGTGGACCCGGAGTACGACAAGGTCTCGCGGAGGTTCAGGGACGACCCCGACGCGTTCGCCGACGCGTTCGCGCGTGCGTGGTTCAAGCTGACCCACCGCGACATGGGGCCCGTCGCCCGCTACCTGGGCGCCGAGGTCCCGGGCGAGGAACTGCTGTGGCAGGACCCGCTGCCGGCGCCGACCGGTGCCCCGCTGGATGCCGGCCAGGTCGCCGATCTGAAGGCCCGCGTCCTCGCGTCCGGCCTCACGGTCTCCGAGCTCGTCGCCACGACGTGGGCCGCGGCATCCTCGTTCCGCGGTAGCGACAAGCGCGGCGGCGTCAACGGCGCCCGCATCCGTCTGGCCCCCCAGAAGGACTGGGAGGTCAACAACCCGGCGCAGCTGCACCGTGTCCTGGGCGTGCTCGGCGGCATCAAGGCCGACGCCGCACAGGCGGGCATCGAGGTCTCCCTCGCCGACCTCATCGTGATCGCGGGCAACGCGGGGGTCGAGAAGGCCGCCGCCGATGCCGGCGTCGAGGTGGAGGTGTCGTTCCACGCGGGCCGCACCGACGCCTCGCAGGAGCAGACGGATGTCGACTCCTTCGCTTACCTGGAGCCCGCGGCCGATGGCTTCCGCAACTACCAGGGGCCGCTCGCCGCGATGCCCGCCGAGTACCACCTCATCGACAAAGCGAACCTGCTGACGCTGACGGCGCCCGAGATGACGGTGCTCGTGGGCGGCCTGCGCGTGCTCGGTGCCAACTGGGACGGCTCGCCGTACGGCGTGTTCACCGACCGCGTCGGCGTGCTGACGAACGACTACTTCGTCACCCTGCTCGATCTGGGGACCACGTGGAAGCCGCTCGACCCCGGCGCCCACGCGTTCGCCGGCACGAAGGACGGCAGCGGCGAGAAGGTCGGCGTCGGCACCCGCGTCGACCTGCTGTTCAGCTCGAACTCCGAGCTGCGGGCGTTGGCCGAGGTCTACGCCTCGGACGACGCGACCGAGAAGTTCGTGCGCGATTTCGCCGCCGCGTGGGGCAAGGTCACCGAGCTGGACCGGTTCGACCTGCACCGCTGAGCACGGCAGACGGATGCCGGGGCCCCTTCTCATCGGAGGGGACCCGGCATCCGCGTCGACGCCCGCTCCTGCGCGGCGCTCGCTCCCCTCCCAGCCGCGTCCGATACTGTGTTCCTGCGCCCTGCCGCGCCGGCGGCGTCGGGCTCAGCTGAAGGACGAAGACAGCCATATGACTTCACGCATCCTCGTTGTCGACGACGACGTCGCACTCGCCGAGATGATCGGCATCGTGCTGCGCACCGAGGGCTTCGAACCGCTGTTCTGCGCCGACGGCACCGTCGCCGTCGGCGTGTGGCGCGAGGAGCGCCCCGATCTCGTGCTGCTCGACCTCATGCTGCCCGGCATGGACGGCATCGAGATCTGCACGCGCATCCGCACCGAATCCGGAGTGCCGATCATCATGCTGACCGCCCGCACCGACACCGCGGACGTCGTGCGGGGCCTGGAGTCGGGCGCCGACGACTACATCGTCAAACCGTTCAATCCCAAAGAGCTCGTCGCACGCATCCGCACGCGACTGCGCCCGGCGACCGAGGCGACCGGGGGAGATCTGCGCATCGGGGACGTGGTCGTGGACGTGGCCGGCCATGAGGTGCGCCGCGGGGGCGAGGTGATCGCCCTCACCCCGCTCGAGTTCGAGCTCCTCGTGGCGCTGGCGTCCAAGCCCCAGCAGGTGTTCTCCCGGGAGATGCTGCTCGAGCAGGTGTGGGGCTACCACTACAAGGCCGATACCCGTCTGGTGAACGTCCACGTGCAGCGCCTCCGCGCCAAGGTCGAGATCGACCCCGACAACCCGCGGATCGTCACGACCGTCCGCGGGGTCGGCTACCGCGCCGGCGCGGTGGTCTGATCGGCTCACGATGACGCCGCAGACGGCGACCGTCCCGACCTTGACCGGGTGGCGCGACTGGCGCACCTGGCCGCGCCGCGTCGGCTCCGCCTGGAAACGGTCACTGAGATTCCGCACGCTCGTGATCACGATCGGCGCGACCGCCGCCGCCATCCTGGTCGCCTTCGTCACCATGGCGCTCGCGATCCAGAACGATCTGTTCGAGTCACGGGTCCAGCAGGCGCAGGAGGCGGTGCAGCGCGCGACGCAGTCGACGCAGCGCACCCTCGACGCCGCGCAGGTCGACAGCGACGGCGCGGCCCTGCAGTCGCTGTGGAACAACGCGACCGACTCGATCGCACGACAGGCCGGCACCGACATGATCGCCGCCTTCCGCATCTCCGACGTGCCGTCCGCGATCGCCCCGCAGGACTTCCAGAAGGGCGGCCTGAACGCCGCGCTCATCACGTCGGCGCTGCGCAGCGCCGTCCACGGCGATGCCGAGAAGCGGTGGTGGCAGTCGGTGGGGCTGCCGGCGAACGACGGGGGCACGATCCCGGGGGTGGTGATCGGCCAGCAACTCGTCTTCCCCGCGGTCGGCTCGTACGAGTTCTACTTCGCCTACGACTTCGCGCCCGAGCAGAAGACGCTCCAGTTCGTCCAGGTCACCCTGTGGCTCGTGGGCGCCGGTCTCGTGGTGCTGATCGCCGCCATCTCCTGGTTCGTCCTCAGGTCGGTGACGGTGCCCATCGCGGAGGCGGCCGAGACGAGCGCGACCCTCGCGGCGGGGGACCTCGCCGTCCGGCTCCCCGTGCGGGGTGAGGACGAGTTCGCCACTCTCGGGCGGTCCTTCAACGCGATGGCCGACAGCATCGAGGCGCAGATCAAGGAGCTGGCCGAGCTCTCCCTGGTCCAGCAGCGTTTCGTCTCCGACGTCTCGCACGAGCTGCGCACCCCGCTGACGACCATCCGGCTGGCGAGCGACATGCTGAACGATCAGCGGGAGAGCTTCGACCCGACGACCGCCCGTGCGGCCGAGCTGCTGCACGCCCAGGTGCAGCGCTTCGAGACCCTCCTCACCGACCTGCTCGAGATCAGCCGGTACGACGCCGGGTCGGTGCAGCTGGAGTACGAGCCGACGAGCCTCGCCCACCTCGCCGAGGACGTGATCGCCTCGATGCAGCAGCTCGCGGAGCAGCACGGCACCGACGTCCGGCTCGTGGCGCCCGGGGGATACTCGCCGGTGGAGATGGACCCCCGGCGGGTGCGCCGCGTCGTGCGCAACCTGCTCGGCAACGCGATCGAGCACGGCGAGGGACGCCCCATCGTGGTGACCGTCGACAGCAATCAGCGTGCGGTCGCGATCGGTGTCCGCGACTACGGCCTCGGGATGAGCGCGGCCGACGCCGAGCGGGTGTTCGACCGGTTCTGGCGCGCCGATCCGTCGCGCAAACGCACCATCGGCGGAACGGGTCTGGGCCTGTCGATCGCGCTCGGCGACGCGAAGCTGCACGGCGGGAGCCTGACGGTCTGGTCCCAGCTCGGACGCGGTACCAATTTCGTGCTGACCCTGCCCCGCCAGGGGCAGCAGATCGACGGCTCCTCCCCGGTGCCGGTCGATCCGGGGGAGGACGGCGTGTCCCTCGACGATCTCGGCCTGACCCAGCCGATCACCGTCTTCGACAGGGGGAGCCGCTCATGATCCGCAGACGTGCGCGTGCCCTGGCCGTCGCCCTGCTCGCCGGCATCCTGTCGGCGGGGCTGGCCGCCTGCGCGGGACTTCCCACGTCGGGCCCCGTGAATCCGGGCGTGCGCATCGTCGACGACGGCGACGCAAACGACTTCGCCTTCATCCCCAAGGGGCCGGTGCAGGATGCCACGCCCCAGCAGATCGTCGAGGGTTTCATCGCCGCGGGGACGGGCCCGAGCAACAACTGGGAGACTGCGCAGCAGTTCCTCGCGCCGAGCTTCAAGGGGACCTGGAAGCCGCAGGCCGGCGTCACCGTGTACACCCCCGGGCGGCGCACGCTGCAGCAGACGGGGTCGGCGGACTTCGTGCTGACCGTGTCGCCGGTGGCCACCGTGGACACGGCCGGCGAGATGACGACGGCATCCGACGACGGGGTCATCCCGCTCTCGTTCAAACTCGCTCAGCAGGCCGACGGCCAGTGGCGGATCACCCAGGCGCCGGACGGCATCGTGCTCGACAGGACGCAGTTCTCGGCCGTCTTCGACGCCTACTCGCTGATGTACTTCGACCCGACCTGGACCTACCTCGTGCCCGATACGCGGTGGTTCCCGCGGTACTACGCGGCGACCAACATCGCCGAGGGGCTCGTCGACGGATTGCCCTCCCCCTGGCTGCGCGGCGCCGTGGCGACCGCCTTCACCGACGGCGCGCGACTGGAGCTGACCTCGGTGCCGCGGCAGTCGAACGTCGCGCAGGTGACCCTGCAGGACGGGGCCCGCACGCTCGATCAGGTGGCGCTCAACCGCATGCAGACGCAGCTCGAGACGAGTCTGCTCACGGCCGGCATCACCGGTGTCGACATGATGCTGCCCGGCGGGCAGCGGTTGTCGGCGCAGAAGGTCGACGTGCGTTCCACCGCCGTCGCCACCAACCCGCTGGTGCGCACCGACACCGCGTTCGGGTTCGTGTCGGGCTCGACCATCTCGTCCATCGCCGGACTGTCCGACGCGGTCCTCGGCGTCGCGG
The DNA here is from genome assembly GCA_947647645.1 of uncultured Microbacterium sp. Classification (GTDB taxonomy): domain Bacteria; phylum Actinomycetota; class Actinomycetes; order Actinomycetales; family Microbacteriaceae; genus Microbacterium. Next base: position 216 of record CANSLE010000111.1, on the reverse strand, counting down.
CGACCGACATCGAGGTGAACGCCGACCGCACGACGGCCGCCGTGCGCGACACGACCGGTGCGGTGCTCGCGGTCCACGCCGACGCGCCCACGCGGCGCCTCGATCAGCGCGCCGGGCTGGTTGCTCCGTCCATCGACCCCGCGGGCTTCATCTGGTCGGTGCCCTCCGGTGCTCCGAGCGCCGTCAGCGCGTACGGGCCCGACGGTGCCGTGGTCC
>CANSLE010000110.1 GCA_947647645.1 uncultured Microbacterium sp. | reverse complement strand
CTCCTGGAACAGGGTGTCGTCGCCGAACGAGGCCGCCGCCTCGCGGCGCGCGGATGCCACCGCGGCCGCCAGCCCGGCGGCATCCGTCACGACGTGCATGCCCTTGCCGCCGCCGCCCGCCGACGGCTTGACGATCACCGGGAAGCCGACCTCGTGGGCGCCCGCGAGCAGTTCCGCATCGGTCAGCCCCGGTCGCGCGAGGCCGGGAACGGTCGGGACCCCGCCCGCCTGGGCGGTGCGCTTCGCGGAGATCTTGTCGCCCATGACCTCGATCGCCTCGGGCGACGGGCCGATGAAGACGAGTCCGGCCGCGGCGCACGCCCGCGCGAACGCGGCGTTCTCGGCGAGGAAGCCGAACCCCGGGTGGACGGCCTGGGCTCCGGTGGCGAGCGCGGCATCCACCACCCGTTCGATCGACAGGTAGCTCTGCGCCGCCGCGGCCGGCCCCAGCCGCACCGCCTCGTCGGCCAGACGCACGTGGAGGGCGTCGGCGTCGGCGTCGCTGTAGACGGCGACCGCGCGGATGCCGAGGGCGCGCAGCGTCCTGATGATGCGGACGGCGATCTCGCCGCGGTTGGCGATGAGGACCGAGCGGATGGCGGTCACACGATCACATCCGGAAGACGCCGTAGCGGGCGTCGGGCATCGGTGTGCGGGAGACGACGTCGAGGGCCAGCCCCAGCACGTCGCGGGTCTGCGCGGGCTCGATCACACCGTCGTCCCAGAGGCGCGCGGTGGAGTAGTAGGGGCTGCCCTGGCGCTCGTACTGCGCACGGATCGGCGCCTCGAACGCCTCCTTCTCGGCGGTGGTCCAGGGCGTGCCGGCGGCGTCGAGCTGCTCGCCGCGCACCGTGGACAGGACGGATGCCGCCTGCGGCCCGCCCATGACCGACACCCGCGCCCCCGGCCAGAGCCACAGGAACCGGGGCGAGTAGGCGCGTCCGCACATGGAGTAGGTGCCGGCGCCGAAGGAGCCGCCGACGACGACGGTGAGCTTGGGAACCCGGGCGCAGGCGACGGCGTTGACCATCTTCGCGCCGTGCTTCGCGATGCCGCCGTGCTCGTACTCCCGCCCGACCATGAATCCGGCGATGTTCTGCAGGAACAGCAGCGGGATGCGGCGCTGATCGCACAGCTCGACGAAGTGGGCGCCCTTGAGCGCGGACTCGGCGAACAGCACTCCGTTGTTCGCGACGACGCCCACCGGGTGCCCGTGGATGTGCGCGAAGCCGGTGACGAGGGTATCGCCGTACTCGCGCTTGAACTCGCTGAAGCGGCTGCCGTCGACGAGACGCACGATGATCTCTCGGGCGTCGTAGGCCGTGGTCAGCTCGACCGGCACGACGTCGTACAGCGAGTCCGGGTCGTGCAGCGGCGGGTCTGCGGGGCCCAGCCCATACGGCGGCGGTGCCGGCTCGGGGGCGGTCGCGACGATCTCGCGGACGATGCGGAGGGCGTGCGCGTCGTCGGCGGCCAGGTGATCGGTGACCCCGGAGATGCGGGAGTGCGTGACGCCGCCGCCGAGCTCCTCGGCGCTGACGACCTCGCCGGTCGCGGCCTTCACGAGCGGCGGGCCGCCGAGGAAGATCGTGCCCTGATCGCGCACGATGACGGTCTGGTCGCTCATGGCCGGCACGTAGGCGCCGCCGGCGGTGGACGAGCCCATGACGGCGGCGATCTGGGGGATGCCGTCCCGGGACATGCGCGCCTGGTTGTAGAAGATGCGCCCGAAGTGGTCGCGGTCGGGGAACACATCGTCCTGGAGAGGCAGGAACGCGCCGCCGGAGTCGACGAGATAGACGCAGGGGAGCCGGTTCTCCGCGGCGACCTCCTGCGCCCGGAGGTGCTTCTTCACCGTCATCGGGTAATACGTCCCGCCCTTGACGGTCGCGTCGTTCGCCACGACCATCACGTGGCGGCCCTCCACCAGGCCGATGCCGGCGACGACGCCGGCCGCGGGGGCGTCGCCGTCGTAGAGCCCGTCGGCCGCCAGCGGGGCGAGCTCCAGGAAGGGGCTGCCGCGATCGAGGAGCAGATCGATCCGCTCGCGGGCGAGAAGTTTGCCGCGCTCCGCGTGGCGGCGTCGGGAGCTCTCGGGTCCGCCCTGCGCCGCGGCGGCGCGCTTGGCCCTCAGCTCCGCGACGAGGCCGCGGTATCCCCCTGTCGTCATCGACACGGCATCCTCATCTCGGTTATCGAGTGGTAACCCGATCAGGACGATAGTTCGTGCGGCGGGAAAAGTCCACCGCTCCCGCCCGGGGGAGGCGGAGGGCCCGTCGGCCGCAGCAGCGTGGTCAGCAGCAGCTCCATCGCTCCGACGGGGTCGGCTCCATCGGCGAGCCATCTGATCTGGATGCCCTCCCATCCGGTGATGATCAGCCCGGCGAGCGCCGTGACGTCGGGGGACCCCGGAGCGATGCGGCCGTGGTCGCGGTCGTAGGCGATGAGGGTGGCGTAGTCGGCCGTGACGGCGGCGTAGCGGCGTTGCAGCCATTCGTGCGCCTCGTGTGCCGGGTAGGTGGCCTCCGCCGAGACGATCGAGAACATCCGCACCAGCTCGCGGCGCTCCAGATTGCGTCGGACGACACCGAGGACGGCGGGGATCAGGCCCTCGCGCCGGGCGCGGTGCGGGAAGTCCGCATCGGCGGCGTCCTCCTGCTCGAGCACGGCGGCGAGCAGTGACACCTTCGTCGGGAAGTGGTGCATGAGCGTGGTCAGGCTCAGGCCCAGCTCGCCCGCGATCTGACGGAGCGAGCCGCCGCGATAGCCGTGTGCGCTGAAGATGGCCGTGGCCGACGCGATGATCTCGGCGCGCCGTTCCGCGGACTTGGCGTACGGTCCACGGCGGACCGGTGACGAGGGTGCCATGGCATCAGAGCGTACCTGTGTGGCCCGAGAATAAACCGTGCATGTGCACGATATTCGAGATAGGATGCCGCCATGGCAACACATGCGCGCGACTATCGCTGGGTCCGAGACGGAGCGTTGGGGGCCGGGCGTCTGCGCTACGGCGCCGACTACAACCCCGAGCAGTGGTCGCGCGACGTGTGGGCGGAGGACATGCGCCTCATGCGGGAGGCCGGCGTCAACGTCGTGTCGCTCGCGATCTTCTCCTGGGCCCTGCTGGAGCCGCGGCCCGGCGAGTTCGACTTCACCTGGCTCGACGAGGTCATCGACCTGCTGCACGAGAACGGCATCGACGTCGACCTCGCGACGGCGACCGCATCCCCGCCGGCGTGGCTGTCGCAGCGGCATCCCGAGGTGCTGCCGCAGACGGAGGACGGGACCGTGCTCTGGCCGGGTGCGCGCCAGCACTGGCGGCCGACCTCGCCGATCTTCCGCGAGCACGCACTGCGACTGGTCCGCGCCCTCGCCGAGCGGTACGGCGACCATCCCGCGATCATCGCGTGGCACATCTCCAACGAGCTGGGCTGCCACAACCTCTACGACCACTCCGATGACGCCGCCCGTGCGTTCCGGGTGTGGCTGCGCGGACGCTACGGCACCCTCGACGCGCTCAACGACGCGTGGGGGACGGCCTTCTGGTCGCAGCGATACACGGAGTGGGACCAGATCCTCCCGCCGCGGACGGCGCCGACGCACCGCAACCCGGGGCAGCGCCTGGACTTCGAGCGGTTCTCGTCGGACGCCGTGCGCGATCACCTCCGCGCCGAGGCCGCCGTCCTCGCGGAGGTGACCCCCGACATCCCGTTCACCACCAACTTCATGGTGGCCCAGAACGTCCGCGACATCGACTACCCGTCGTGGGCGGGGGACGTCGACTTCGTCTCCAACGACCACTACCTGCGGCCCGGCGAGGCCGGCCGCGACGACGTGTCGTTCTGGGCGAACCTCACCGGCAACATCGCCCAGGGGCGCCCGTGGTTCCTCATGGAGCACGCCCCGAGCGCGGTCAACTGGCGAGAGGTCAACCCGCCGAAGCGGGCGGAGGAGATGATGCGCGACGCGCTCACGCATGTCGGCCACGGCGCCGACGCGGTCTGCTTCTTCCAGTGGCGGCAGTCGCGCGCCGGCGGGGAGCGGTATCACTCGGGCATGGTCCCGCACGCGGGCGAGCACAGCCGCGTCTTCCGCGACGTGGTGGCCCTCGGCGCGCGCCTGCAGGAGCTGTCGGCCGTCACCGGCTCGCACCGCGAGCGCACGCGGGTGGCCCTCGTCTTCGACTACGAGTCGTGGTGGGTGAGCGGGCGCGACTCCCACCCGTCCGACGCCCTCCGCTACGACGACGAGACGCTCGCCTGGTACCGGGCGCTCCTCGACCTGGGCGTGCGCGTCGATGTCGTGCCCGTCTCGGCATCCTTCGACGGCTACGACGTGGTCATCGCGCCGATGCTGCACGTCGTGCCCGATGCGCTGCGCACGCGTCTCGAGAACGTGGTCCGTCGCGGCCGTCACCTGGTCACGACGTACTTCTCGGGGATCGTCGACGAACACGACCGGGTGTGGCTCGGCGGGTACCCGGGGGCGCTGCGCGACGTGCTGGGCGTCATGGCGGAGGAGTTCGTCCCGCTCCTGCCCGACGAGACCGCGACCCTCGCCTCCGGGGCGGTCGCGACGCACTGGAGCGAGCGCATCACGCGCGTCGGCGACGACGTGGAGGTGCTCGACACCTACGCGACGGGAGACCTCGCGGGGATGCCGGCGGTCACCCGCCGCCGGGTCGGTGCCGGCTCTGCGACCTACGTCTCGGCCGATATCGGCAGAGAGGGCGCGCGGGGCGTGCTGGAGCGCCTGTCGGACGATGTCGACGCGCTGAGCGGCGACGTCCTCGCCGCGGGCGGACGGCTCGAGGTGATCGTCCGCGCCGACGGCGAGAGCCGCCACGTGTTCCTGATCAACCGCACCGACGACGAGGTGGTACTCGACGATGCCGTGGCCGGAGCGCTCCGTGTCGCGCCGCGGGGCGTCGAGGTGCTCACTCTTGCGGCATCGGACGCGGCAGGTGCGCCGGCCGCTGTCCGCGGCGGGCGTGGGAGGCTGGACGCATGAGCACGCGCATCGACTGGAGCGAGGGCGCCTGGACCACCCCTCCCGCATCGGCGACCGAACGGGATGGGGCCCTGGCCGTGACCGCCGTCGAGGGCAGCGACGCCTGGCGCCGCACCGCCTACGGCTTCATCCACGACACCGAGCACGCGCTGCTCGCTCCCCTCGCCGTGGGTGAGGCGATGGAGGTCGTCTTCGACGCGGACTTCACGGCACAGTTCGACCAGGCGGGCCTGTTCGTGCGCGCCGACGAGGAGCGCTGGATGAAGGCCGGTGTCGAGAACGCAGACGGCGTGCTGGGCGTGGGCGCGGTGGTGACCGACGTCATGTCGGACTGGTCGGTGGGCGCCGTCCCCGAGTGGGCGGGCCGCCGACTGCGTGTGCGCGTCAGCCGCGGCGAGGACGCCCTCACGGTGCGCGCCGGTGTCGACGGTGAGCCGTTGCGGCTGGTGCGGGTGGCACCCTTCGCCGGGGACCTCGCCGCTCAGGCGGGGCCGATGGTGTGCGCGCCGACGCGTGCCGGGCTCGAGGTCGTGTTCACGCAGTGGCTGCGCACGGGCGCGGACGCCTCGCTGCACTGACGACAGCCCGCACGGCCGGCCGTCATGCCCGCGGCTCGTAGCGTCGCAGCTCCTGGGTGCGTGCGACGAGGTCGCGCAGCTCCTCCAGCGCGCCGCTGATCATGCCGGCGGCGCGCGCCTGCACCAGCACGTTGCCGAGCGCCGTCGCCTCCACCGGCCCGGCGACGACCGGCAGACCGCACCGGTCCGCGGTGCGCTGACAGAGGAGCTCGTTCAGTGCGCCGCCGCCGACGAGGTGCACCGTACGGACGTCGACGCGGCCCAGGCGGGAGGTCGTGGTCACGGCATCCGCGAAGGCCTGGGCGAGCGACTCGATGATCGCGCGGACGTAGGCGGCGCGCGTCCTCGGCGGAGCGAGGTCGTGCTCGTCGCACCACGCGTCGATGCGCGCCGGCATGTCGCCTGGGGGCAGGAAGCGCGCGTCGTCGACGTCGAACACGGCGGCGGCGGATGCCGGGACCTCCGCTGCCGCGGCGAGCAGCGCACCGAGGTCGGCGTCCTCGCCGCGGCGCGACCACCCGCGGATGGTCTCGTTGAGGATCCACAGCCCCATCACGTTGTGCAGCAGGCGCACCCGGCCATCGACGCCGCCCTCGTTGGTGACGTTCGCCGCGCGCACCTCGGGGGAGAGGACGGGCTGGGCGACCTCCACCCCGACGAGTCCCCACGTGCCGCAGGAGATGTAGGCGGCGGCATCCGCGCGCAGGGGCACGGCGACGACGGCGGATGCCGTGTCGTGCGAACCCACGGCCACGACCGGCGCCGCACCGCCGACGGCCGCCTGGAGGTGGGGGAGGAGGTCGCCGATGCGCTCGCCGGGAGAGATCAGCGCCGGAAGCAGCGGCCGGGGCACGCCGATCGCCGAGACGAGCTCCTCGTCCCACGTGCGGGTGCGTGGGTCGAGCAGCCCGGTCGTCGAGGCGTTCGTCAGCTCCGCGCGGCGGACTCCGGTGAGCCAGTAGGTGAGGAGATCGGGGATCAGCAGGAGCGTGTCGGCGAGCGCCAGCATCTCGGGCGGCTCGGCGGCCAGCTGATACGCCGTGGTGAAGGGCAGGAACTGCAGGCCGTTGCGGGCGAACAGATCGGCCCGCCCGATCGAGCGGTCCACGGCCGCGACGCCTCGCGCCGTCCGTTCATCGCGGTAGTGGAAGGGGATGCCGAGCAGCCGTCCTCCTCGCAGCAACCCGTAGTCGACGGCCCAGGAGTCCACCCCGATGCTCGCCAGCCGCGGCTCGGCGCGAAACGCCTCCCGCAGTCCGCCCAGGGCGGCGGCGTACAGCCCCGTGGCATCCCAGTGCAGCCCGTCTCCGAGACGGACCGGAGCGTTGGCGAACCGTGCGACCGTCGTCGTCTCCAGGACGCCGTCGCCGACACGCCCGACCACGACGCGCCCGCTGGTGGCCCCGAGGTCGATCGCCGCGACCGCGCGGGTCGGCGTCATCTCAGGAACGCGGCGGCGACGCCGGAATCGACCGGGATGTGCAGGCCCGTCGTGCGACTGAGCTCGGGACCGGTGAGCACCGCGACGGCGTCCGCGACGTTCTCGGGCACGACCTCGCGGCCGAGGATCGTGCGGTTCGCGTAGTACTGACCGAGCTCCTCCTCCTTGATGCCGTAGGTCGCGGCACGGTTCGCGCCCCACCCCGAGGCGAAGATGCCCGAGCCGCGCACCACGCCGTCGGGGTTGATGCCGTTGACCCGCACGCCGTGCGCGCCGAGCTCGACGGCCAGCAGGCGCACCTGGTGGGCCTGGTCGGCCTTCGTCGCCGAGTACGCGATGTTGTTCGGCCCGGCGAACACGCTGTTCTTCGACGAGATGTAGACGATGTCGCCGCCCATCTTCTGGGCGATGAGGACGGATGCCGCGGCCTTCGAGACGAGGAACGAGCCCTTCGCCATCACGTCGTGCTGCAGGTCCCAGTCCGCCTCCGTGGTCTCCAGCAGGGGCGCCGACAGCGAGAGTCCCGCGTTGTTGACGACCAGGTCGAGGCCGCCGAAGGCGAGCACCGCGGCATCCACCGCGGCCCGCACCACC
>CANSLE010000109.1 GCA_947647645.1 uncultured Microbacterium sp. | reverse complement strand
GACCTTCTGAGCGATCGCCATGACCTGCTCCTGATAGATGATCAGGCCGTAGGTGGTGTCGAGGATGTCGCGCAACGGCTCCTCGAGCTCGGGGTGGATCGGGGTGATCGGCTGCTGCCCGTTCTTGCGCAGCGCGTAGTTGGTGTGCGAGTTCGCGCCCATCGGGCCCGGACGGTACAGGGCGATGACGGCGGAGATGTCCTCGAAGTTGTCCGGCTTCATGAGCCGCAGCAGGGCGCGCATCGGCCCGCCGTCCAGCTGGAAGACGCCCAGCGTGTCGCCGCGGGTGAGGAGGTCGTACGCAGGACGGTCGTCGAGCGTCAGGTGCTCGAGATCGAGCTCCTCGCCCCGGTTCATGCGGATGTTGTCGAGCGCGTCCGAGATGATCGTGAGGTTGCGCAGCCCCAGGAAGTCCATCTTGATGAGCCCGAGGGCCTCGCAGGACGGATAGTCGAACTGCGTGACGATCTGGCCGTCCTGTTCCCGGCGCATGATCGGGATGATGTCGAGGAGCGGCTCGCTCGACATGATGACCCCGGCGGCGTGCACACCCCACTGGCGCTTGAGCCCTTCCAGCCCGAGCGCGCGGTCGAAGACGGTCTTGGCATCGGGGTCGGTGTCGATGAGCGAACGGAACTCGCTCGCCTCCTTGAACCGCGGGTGCGCCGTGTCGAACATCCCCGACAGGGGCATGTCCTTGCCCATGACCGCCGGGGGCATGGCCTTCGTCAGCCGCTCGCCCATGCTGAAGGGGAACCCGAGCACACGACCGGCATCCTTCAGGGCCTGCTTCGACTTGATCGTGCCGTAGGTGACGATCTGCGCGACGCGCTCCGACCCGTACTTGTCGGTGACGTAGTCGATCACCTCGCCGCGGCGACGATCGTCGAAGTCGACGTCGAAGTCGGGCATGGAGACCCGGTCGGGGTTGAGGAAGCGCTCGAAGATGAGACCGTGCTCGAGCGGGTCGAGGTCGGTGATACGCATGGCGTAGGCGACCATCGAGCCGGCGCCGGAGCCTCGGCCCGGCCCCACGCGGATGCCGTTGTCCTTGGCCCAGTTGATGAAGTCGGCGACCACGAGGAAGTACCCCGGGAAGCCCATCTGCAGGATGATGCCGGTCTCGTACTCGGCCTGCGTGCGCACCTTGTCGGGGATGCCACCCGGGTAACGGTAGTGGAGGCCGGCCTCCACCTCCTTGATGAGCCAGCTGTCCTCGGTCTCGCCCGGCGGCACGGGGAAGCGCGGCATGTAGTTGGCGGAGGTGTTGAACTCGACCTCGCAGCGCTCGGCGATCAGCAGGGTGTTGTCGCACGCCTCGGGATGATCGCGGAACATCTGCCGCATCTCGGCGGCGGTCTTGATGTAGTAGCCGTCGCCGTCGAACTTGAACCGGTTGGGATCGTCGAGCGTGGAGCCCGACTGCACGCAGAGGAGCGCTTCGTGGGCGTCCGCCTCGTGCTGGTGCGTGTAGTGCGAGTCGTTCGTCGCGACGAGGGGGATGCCGAGGTCCTTCGCGAGGCGGATGAGATCGCTCATGACGCGACGCTCGATCGAGAGACCGTGGTCCATGATCTCGGCGAAGTAGTTCTCCTTGCCGAAGATGTCCTGGAACTCCGCCGCCGCGGCACGGGCGGCGTCGTACTGCCCCAGCCGCAGGCGGGTCTGCACCTCGCCGGAGGGGCACCCCGTCGTCGCGATGAGCCCCTTGCCGTATGTCTGCAGGAGCTCACGGTCCATACGCGGCTTGAAGTAGTACCCCTCCAGGCTCGACAGCGAGCTCAGCCGGAAGAGGTTGTGCATCCCCTCCGTGTCCTGGCTCCACATCGTCATGTGGGTGTACGCGCCCGAGCCCGAGACGTCATCGCTCTTCTGGTCGGGTGAGCCCCAGGCGACGCGCGACTTGTCGCTGCGGTGCGTGCCGGGGGTCACATAGGCCTCGAGGCCGATGATCGGCTTCACCCCGGCGGCCTTCGCCGCGTTGTAGAACTCGAAGGCCGCGAAGGTGTTGCCGTGGTCGGTCACGGCGATCGCCGGCATCCCGTACTCGGCGGCGGCCTGAGTCATCGCGCCGATCTTGGCCGCCCCGTCGAGCATCGAGTACTCGCTGTGCACGTGCAGATGAACGAAGGAGTCGGTGGCCACCCCACGAGTCTACGAAGACCTCCGACATCGCCGGTCGGACGCCCGGGGACGGCGGCGAGGTCGCTTCACCCTCAACGTGAGGGTGAGACACCTAGGCTGGACACATGGCCACCCCCGAATTCGTCCTGTCCCTGCGTGAGCGGATCGGCGGCGCTCCGCTGCCGCTCGTGGGCGTCACCGCCGTGGTGTTCAAGGGCGAAAGAGTCCTGCTCGGCAAGCGCGCCGACAACGGCGCCTGGCAGTGCGTCTCGGGAATCGTCGACCCGGGTGAGGAGCCCGCAGACGCCGCGGTGCGCGAATGCCAGGAGGAGGCCGGGATCTCGGTGCGGGTCACGCGGCTCGCGCTCGTCCAGCAGCTCCCGCGGATCACCTACGCCAACGGCGATCAGGTCGACTACCTCGACCTCGTGTTCCGCTGCGAGTGGGTGTCGGGCAGCCCCCACCCGGCGGACGGCGAGCTCACGGAGGTCGGCTGGTACCGACTCGGCGAACTCACCGACGTCGAGCCGTTCCACGTCCGCAAGATCGCGCTCTCGATCGCGGAGGACGACCCCGCGTCGTTCGTCGGCGGACGCTGAGCGTCAGCGCGCGCGTCGGTTGAGGATGTCCTCGCGCACCTGGCGACGAATGACCTTGCCGACGAGGGAGCGCGGCAACGCATCCACGGCGACGATCGCACGCGGCACCTTGTAGGCCGCGAGGTGCCCCCGGGCGAACGAGCGGATCTCGTCCGCATCGAAGACGGCGTCCGAACGCATCACGACCGCCGCCGTCACCGTCTCGGACCCATCCGACCGCGGGATGCCGACGACGGCGGCGTCCGCGACGTCCGGATGCAGCAGCAGCGCGCTCTCGACCTCGCTCGGACTGATGTTGAAGCCGCCGCTGATGATGATCTCTTTCAGCCGGTCGACGACGGTCACGAACCCGTCCGCGTCGACCGTCACGATGTCGCCCGTGCGCAGCCACCCTCCTTCGAGCAGAGCGGCGGCGGTCTCCTCGGGGCGGTTCCAATAGCCCTGGAAGACCTGCGGACCGCGAACGAGCAGCTCGCCCTCGGCGCCGGTGTCGAGATCACGCGTCGGGTCGGCCGGGTCGACGACGCGGATCTCGGTGCTCGGGAACGGGACCCCGACCGTCCCGGGGCGACGGAGGGGACCCATCGGGTTGCCGAGGCTGATCGGAGACGACTCGGTCATCCCGTACCCCTCCACGATGAGGCCGCCGGTGGCCTCCTCCCATCGCAACACGGTGGACGGCGGCAGCGCCATGGCGCCGGAGATCGCGTTGCGAAGACTCGTCAGGTCCACTCCCGCGCGGGCGGTCGCCCGCGCCAGCGCGTCGTAGATCGGCGGCACGGCGGCGAGGAAGGTCGGCGGGGTCCGACGGACCGCATCGAGCGTCAGCGACACGTCGAATGTCGGGAACAGCACGATGCGCGCGCCCACCGACAGGGCCGTGGTGAGGCACAGCGTGAGGCCGTAGGCGTGGAACAGCGGCAGGACGGCGTAGAAGACCTCCCGCCCGAGGACGAGATCGGGGACCCAAGCCGCCGACTGCGCGGCGTTGGACCGGAGGTTCCGGTGCGTCAGGACGGCTGCCTTCGGGGCGCCGGTCGTGCCGCTCGTGAACTGGAGCGCGGCGATGTCGTCCAGTTCCGGCCGCGGGACCCGACGACCGATCTCTCGGCCGGACGTGAGACTCCCCCACGCCTTCACACCCTTGGCCCGCGGACGTGTCGTCAAGGCGACCCGCGACGAGCGGGCCTTGGCGATCGGCAGCCGCAGTGCGAGGCGCGTGCGCCGCGGCATCGCGTCGGTCATGCGGACCGCGACGATGTGCGCGGGGCGGATGTCGGACGGGAAATCGGCCACGGTGTCCGCGACGGCATCCCACACGATCGCGACGCGCGCGTGGTGCACCTCGAACTGGTGGCGCAACTCCGGCGGCGTGTAGCGGGGGTTGTGCTCAACGACGATCGCGCCCAGACGGAGCACGGCGTAGAACGCGACGACGTGCTGGGGGCAATTGGGGAGGATCAGCGCCACGCGGTCGCCGGCCACGACACCGAGGCGTCGCAGTCCCTCCGCCGCGCGCGCGACCTCGCTGCCGAGCTCCCGATAGGTGGTCACCGCGCCGAAGAACTCGAGCGCAGGACGGCGCGGATGACCACGGACGGCGTCGTCGAGCATGTCGACGAGGCTCTGCGTCACCGGGTCGATCTCCGCGGGCACCCCCGGGGCGTAGGAGGTCAGCCAGGGACGGTCGGGGAGGCTCATCCCTCCAGGCTAGACACCCGCATGTACGTGCACGGGCATGGGCCTGCCCGCGGCGTGTTCAGCCGCGGAGAAGGTCCACTGCGTGCACGAGGTCCGCGGGGTAGTCGCTGGAGAAGGTGACCCGCTCGGTCGTCACCGGGTGGGCGAACGAGAGCTCGTGCGCGTGGAGCCACTGGCGCGTGAGCCCCAGCCGCGCCGACATCGTCGGGTCGGCACCGTACAGGGGGTCGCCGACGCAGGGATGCCGATGTGCTGCCATGTGCACGCGGATCTGGTGGGTGCGCCCGGTCTCCAGGTGGATCTCCAGGAGGGATGCCGAGGGGAACGCCTCGAGGGTCTCGTAATGAGTGACCGAGTCCTTGCCGTCCGGGACCACGGCGAACTTCCAGGAGTGCGAGGGGTGCCGACCGATCGGCGCGTCGATGGTGCCGGCGAGGGGGTCGGGGTGTCCGTGGACGACGGCGTGGTAGATCTTCTCCACCTCGCGCTCCTTGAAGGCGCGCTTGAGCGCCGTGTAGGCGCGCTCGGACTTGGCGACCACCATCAGACCGCTCGTGCCGACGTCGAGGCGGTGCACGACCCCCTGACGCTCGGCAGCGCCCGTGGTGGCGACGCGGAAGCCCGCGGCCGCCAGCGCGCCGAGCACCGTCGGGCCCTCCCATCCGAGCGACGGGTGGGCGGCGACGCCGGCCGGCTTGTCGACGACGACGATGTCGTCGTCGTCGTACACGATGCCGAGATCGGGGACGGCGATCGGGACGATCTCCGGTTCCCGACGGTTCTGCCACTCCACCTCGAGCCATCCCCCGGCGCGCAGGCGGTCGGACTTGCCGAGCACACGGCCATCCATGCGCACGCCGCCGGCTTCGGCGACCTCGGCGGCGAAGGTGCGAGAGAAGCCGAGCATCTTGGCCAGAGCGGCATCCAGACGCACGCCGTCCAGGCCGTCCGGCACGGGGAGGGATCGGGAATCCATCAGTTCTCGCGGTCGTCGGCGACAGGCTGCGCCGCGTGTTCCGTCTCCGCGGCGCCGCGGTCGCGCGTGCCGTCCAACCGCAGGCCGATCAGCACCAGGAGGGCGACAGTGATCATCATCGTGACGATGAACATGTCGGCGACGTTGTAGATCGCCGGGTTCATGCCCAGCCACATCCACGGCGTGTTGATGAAGTCGACGACGTGACCGACGAGGAAGCCGGGATCGCGAAGGACACGATCGGTGAGGTTGCCGAGGATGCCGCCAAGCAGCAGCCCGAGAACGATCGCCCAGACGCGGGAGCGCACGCGCGTCACGGTCAGGAACACGACCACGATCGCGGCCACGGTCATCACGATCGTGAAGATCCAGGTCTGCCCCTCCAGGAGGGAGAAGGCGGCGCCGGGGTTGCGCGTCAGATAGAACTGCAGGACGTCGCCCCACACCGGCACCGGCTCCTGGTAGGGAAGACCGGTGAGGGCGAGGTGCTTGGTGAACTGGTCAGCGGCCAGCACCAGCGCCGCGAGGATCGCGACGACGGCGCCGGCCGCTGCCCTGTTCAGGGTCCTGTGCGAGAGGCTGCGCTGAGAGGAGTCGTCCGCCACCGGGCTCAGGAAGCCGAGACGGTGGACGTACTCGAGGTGGCGCCGGCGACGTCGAGATCGCGGAGCTTGTCCTCGATGAACCCGCGCAGCTGCGAACGGTAGTCACGCTCGAACTGGCGCAGCTCGCTGATGCGGCTCTCCAGCGTGGCACGCTCGGCATCGAGACGCGCCATCTCGTCGCGCCCCTTGGCCTCGGCCTCGGCGAGGATCGATGTGGCCTTGGCCTGCGCCTCGGAGATGAGCTTGTCGCGCTGGGCCTGGCCCTCGGCAACGTGCTCGTCGTGCAGACGCTGGGCGAGCTCGATGATGCCGGCGGACGCGGCGACACCGCCTGCAGCGGGAGCGGCGGCGGCCGGGGCGGGCACAGACTCGACCACGGCGGGAGCGGACTCCTCCACCACCGTGGCCTCGACGACGTCCGCGGACGCCGTCTCACCGGACTCGTAGGCGGCGAGCTTGGCCTTCAGCTCTTCGTTCTCGGCGATGGTCTTGCGCCACTCGACGACGATCTCGTCGAGGAAGTCATCCACCTCGTCCGGGTCGAAACCCTCCTTGAACCGGACATGCTGGAACTGCTTGGTGACGACGTCTTCCGGGGTCAAAGCCATGGTGTTTCCTCTTTCGGGGCTCACGACGCGGGCCGATTCGGTCGGCCCGCAACCGGCGAGCCGTAATGGTCAAGCATAGTCGGCGCTCGTGGGGCGTGCGACGGGGCTACAGTCGCTCGATGACCCGCACGATGGTGAGCAGCACGAAGCAGGCCAGCATCGTCACAGGGAATCCCAGGTCGAGCGCGATGGGTCCGAGCCGCAGCGGCGGGATCAGCCGACGGAAGAAGCGCAGGGGCGGATCGGTCAGGGTGAACACGGTCTCAGCGATCACGAGCCCGAAGCCCCGCGGCCGCCAGTGCCGGTTGAACATCGGGATGTACTCGAGCACGAGCCGCGCCAGGAGGACGAGGATGTAGAGCAGGAGAAGGACGTCGACGACGGACGCCGCCAGGCGCACGATCTCCACGACTACTGCGTGAAGGGCGCGGACTCGGGGTCGGCTTGCGCCACCGTGCCGTCACCGGAGATCGCGACGTTCTCGGGCGAGAGCAGGAAGACCTTGCTCGTGACCCGCTCGATACGCCCGTACAGGCCGAGCGACAGGCCGCTCGCGAAGTCGATCAGGCGACGCGCGTCGGCATCGCTCATCTGCGAGAGATTGATGATCACCGGGATGCCGTCGCGGAAGTTCTCGGCGATGATCTGCGCGTCACGGTACTGCTTCGGGTGCACCGTGAGGATCTCGCTGACGGTGCCGGCCGTCGGCTGGCGGACGACGGCGGGACGGTGGAGCGGGGTCACAGGGGCCGCCTTCTCGATCGGTCGCTCGCTGGAGCGCTCGCGTCGCGCGGGCGTCTCTGCAGCGGGCTTCTCGTAGGCCTCTTCCTCGTCGGCGAGGCCCAGGTACACCATCGTCTTCTTGAGCGGGTTCGACATCGCATTCCTCCGTTTGCTCGTCTGATCTGAGGCTAGCCGCGGTCCGGGCGCGGTCCCGTGATTGCCGTGCCGATCCGCAGGTGTGTCGCACCAGCCGCGATCGCCTCGGCGAAGTCTCCCGACATCCCGGCTGACATCCACACGGCGTCCGGCACGACCCTGCGCACCGCGTCGGCCGCCGCGGCGAGGCGCTCGAA
>CANSLE010000108.1 GCA_947647645.1 uncultured Microbacterium sp. | reverse complement strand
TCGCCGCCCACGGGTCGAGTGGCGCCACCGGGGCGTCGGATCCGAAGAGCAGGTTGGCCCCCGTGGCGGCCAGTGAACGCAAGGGATACGGGATGCCGGTCTGCGTCGCCCAGATCGTGTCGGTCAGGTCGCGATCGTCCATCGCATGCTCCGGCTGGACACTCGCGCCGATGCCGAGTCGCCCGAAGCGCGGGATGTCGGCATGAGCGACGAGCTGGGCGTGTTCGATCGTCCCCGTGGCGCCGGTGCTCGCGAAGGCATCCAGCGCGTGCGAGTTCGCGACGTCGCCGATCGCGTGCACGGCGCACTCGAGGCCGCCGCCGGTCGCGCGCGTCATCAGCTCGACAAGAGCGTCCGGCGGCACCGTGAGGACACCGCGGTTGTGCGGGTCGTCCGGATACGCGTGCGAGCAGGCCGCGGTGCGTGTGCCGAGGGACCCGTCGGTGATGACCTTCAGCGCGCCGACGCGGATAAGCCCGGCGGCGTCGAGGGCATCGCCGGAGGAGATTCCCTCGCTGAGCGCGCGCTCCAGCTGGTCGGGGTAGATGCCGAACCGGATGCGGGTCGTGTCGAATCCGGCATCCACTCGCCGGGCCCACGCCTCGGCGTTCCACGCCATGTCGAGGTCGACCACGCCCACGATCCCGCGCGACGCGGCGAGCTCCAGCGCTGCGCGCACCAGGCGGTCGCCGACGCGCGGATCGGCGGCGTTGAGCCGCCGGGAGATCTCGAAGGCGGGCTCCTCTCGCAGCACACCGCTGGCGTCGGGGCGAAAGCCCTCGCGCCGGTGTGCGGCACTGTTGAGCCAGACGCTGTGGACGTCGGCATTGATCAGATAGGTGGGGATCTCGCCCGTCGCCGCGTCCAGTGCGGCGAGCGTCATGGCATCGGGCCACAGGGCGTCGCGGAAGCCGGTGCCGATCCGGCGACCGTCGTCGAGCACCGGCGCTCGACCCATCAGAGCGGCGGCGTCGGCTGCAGACGAGGCCTCTCCCAGTCCCACACGCTGCGCGACGAGGGCCCACTGGACGGTGTGGACGTGATGGTCCCAGAGGCCGGGGATGAGCCACCCTCCGTCGGCATCGAGCACCGCGCCGCGTCGCGGGAGCGCCTCGGCGGGGGCGATGTCCACGATCCGGCCCGCCGCCAGATGGATGTCGACCGGGTCGGAGCCGAACGGATCGAGCCGATCGCCTCCCGTCAGACGGGCGTCGGCGATGACGTCGACGGACTCGCCGCGCGCCAGTCCTCCGCTCACAACTCCTCCTGATTCGTGGGTCGGGCGGTCGGCTCGGCCGGCGCGCTCGCATCGGGGAGGAGTTGTGCAGAACGCGCCGAGCGGATCGCGTCGTGAGCGCGGCGCATCTCGCCGGCCAGTCGAGGATCGGCGTAGGGGCTGCGGCCCGCGTCGAGCTGCAGGATGATCTCGTCCACGGTTTCGTCGGACTTGTTCTGGCTCAGCTTGCGCTTGGCGACGACGCGTGTCGGCGTGAGGCGGAAGCCGACCGTGCCGCGCTCCATACGTTTCACGTATTCCTCGTCGTTCGGAGGCTGCCACATCATCCGCGGCTGCGGGAGCGCGCTCTCGAACCTCGCGACCAGCCGGTCCAGCACCCGCAGATTCTCCTCGGCGGAGAGCACTTCGGGGATGCCGGACAGATGCACGGCCACGTAGTTCCAGGTCGGGACGTTGGGTCCCGGCGGATACCACCCCGGCGAGATGTACCCGTGCGGGCCCTGCGCAATGATGAGCAGCTCGCGCTCCCCCAGCCCGTGGACGCCGTCGTCGGGCTTGCCGACGTGTCCCACGACCGTGAGGTCGTCGCGGTCCTCGTCCAGGAGCACCGCGTAGTGGGACGCGACAAGTCCGCCGTCGCCGTTGCTGACCAGCGTCATCCAGGGGTTCGCGTCGAGGAGACGGCGAAGCTCGCCGGCATCGGTCATGGTGAAGCTCGGGTTCTGTCTCACGAGGTCGTCTCCGCGGGTCGTCGGGTCGGGGTCACTTCTGGCAGGACGGGCACCAATACAGCTTTCGGGCACCCATCTCCTCGAGCAGGATCTCGGTCCCGCAGACGCGGCAGGCAAGCCCCGCGCGGTGGTAGACCCAGTGCCTGTCGTCACGGCTCGCCATCGCTCGCCGGTACGCCTCCGGGTCGAGGTCGTCCATGGTCATCATCTGGCCGGTCTCCACTCCGACCACCAGGAGCCTCGCCCAATCGCGCCAGATCTGTCGCACGAGCTCCTCGGGCACCAGCTTGCCCGGCGTGTGCGGGTCGAGCAGCGCGCGATACAGCAGTTCTGCGCGGTAGACGTTGCCGATGCCGCTGACGACCGACTGATCCATCAGCAGGAGGCCGATCGGCGTGGGCTTGCGTCGCACCGCCGCGACGAAGCGCTCCTCGCCCTCGCAGAGGTCGTCCACGAGGGGATCCGGCCCGAGCTTCGCGATCGTCGCCCGGACCTCCTCCGGCGTCTGTAGCTCGCAGGCGGTCGGCCCGCGGAGGTCGGCGCAGGTGAGCGTTGTCAACAGCCGCAGCCGCACCTGGCCCACCACGGGCGGGGGCCACTCCGCGCTGCCGTCGTCACCGAGTCCCCGGGTCTGCTCGCTCATCCGCACGTGCACCCGCGTCTTGCGCGGTGCGCCGATCGAGCTCAGTGAGTTCTCCCCCGCGTCGTCGAACACGGCGTCCATGTCGGTGCCGCGCTGGTTCGTCTGCCCCATGCGCCCGTTCGCCGATGCGATCGTCGGGTCGACCTCGATCTCCCCCGCGAAGTCCCAGGCGCCATACATGCCGAGATGCACGCGCAACCAGAGGTCGCCGTCGAAGCCGAGGAACATCTGCTTGCCGACGGCGCGCACCTCGACCGCCTCCCGCCCGTCGATGAGCGAGGCGCCCTCCGCGAAGCGGCCCTGCGGGCTGGATGCCGCGACGGAGCGGCCCACGATGTTGCGATCGAACTGCCGCGCGATGCGGTGGACGGAATGACCCTCGGGCATCAGCCGGCTTCGGGGTCCATCGCATCGGCGGACTCGCCGCCCGCCGGAGCGGCGTCGGCTGCCGCACGCGGATCCGGCAGCAGGGTTCCATCGGTCTCGAACGCCGCCAGCTGGGCGATGCGGCGGGCGTGGCGCTCCTCGCCGGAGAAGGGCGTCGCGATGAAGCGGTCAATGAAGGCGATGGCCTCGTCGACGGTGTGCTGTCGCGCGCCGATCGAGATCACGTTGGCATCGTTGTGCTCGCGGGCGAGCTCGGCCGTCGCGAGGTTCCAGACGAGAGCCGCGCGGATGCCGTGCACCTTGTTGGCAGCCATCTGCTCGCCGTTGCCCGAGCCGCCGAACACGATGCCCAGGGCCTCGACACCGGCCGTCTGATCGCGGACGACGGCCTGAGCGGCGCGGATGCAGAAGGCGGGATAGTCGTCGAGCGGGTCGTATTCGACCGGACCGTGGTCCACGACGTCGTGGCCCTGTTCGGCGAGGTGATGCTGCAGCTGCGTCGAGAACTCGAGCCCCGCGTGGTCGGTGGCGATGTGGATGCGCATGGTGACCATCCTAGGGACGCCGGGCGTGTCTCCGCCCGAGCGATATGATGATTCCATCATGCCATTCACTCAGACGCAGCGCCCCCTCTACGAGGTCAAGGCGAACCTGTTCAAAGGGCTCGCGCACCCGTTCCGGATCCGCCTTCTCGAGTTGCTCGCCGGGGAACCGGAAGTGAGCGTCGCGCAGCTGCAGAAGGAGACGGGGCTCGAGGCCTCACATCTGTCCCAGCATCTCTCCGTCCTCCGCCGGCACCGCCTGGTCGAATCCCAGCGGCGCGCCAGCCACGTCTACTACCGGCTCTCCGATCCCCGCGTCGCCGACCTGCTGTCGGCCGCGAGGGAGCTCCTCCTCGGCATCCTGAGCGCAGACGGCGAGCGGCTGGTCGATGCGCGGTCGCTGCCGGCGCTCCCGGCGGCACGGCCATGATCGGCGCGCTGCGTGCCCTGCTGCCGTCGCGCCGGGACTACGCGGGGCTCCGCCGGACCTGGCGCGGTGACCTGCTCGCCGGGCTGACGGTCGGCATCGTCGCCTTGCCATTGGCGCTCGGCTTCGGCGTGAGCTCGGGCCTGAGCGCCGAGGCGGGACTGGTCACCGCCGTCATCGCGGGCCTCGTCGCCGCCGTCTTCGGCGGATCGAACGTGCAGGTCTCGGGGCCCACGGGAGCGATGGTCGTCGTGCTCGTCCCGATCGTCGCCCAGTACGGGCCCGGTGCGGTCGCGGTCGTGAGCCTGCTCGCCGGCACGATCGTCGTCGTGGCCGGCGCACTGAAGCTGGGCCGCGCGGTGTCGTACATCCCGTGGCCGGTCATCGAGGGCTTCACGCTGGGCATCGCCGTCATCATCTTCGCCCAGCAGGTCCCCGCTCTCGTGTCCCCGCACACGGCGGCGGTGAGTGAGCACAGCTCGAACGCGGTCATCGCGGCCGTCCAGTCGTTCGCGCACCTCGATGCCGTCTACGCGCTGTGGGCGCTCGGCGCCGTCGCCGTCGTGGCCGTGAGCATGCTGGCCGCCCCGCGCCTGCACCGGGCCGTTCCCGGCTCGCTCGTCGGGATCGTCCTCGTCTCGGTCGCCGCCCTCGCCCTCGCGGCGCCGCTGGCACGGATCGGGAACCTGCCGTCCGCGCTGCCCTTTCCCGCCCTCCCCGCCCTCGACCCCGGGACCATCGGCGGGCTGTTGCTTCCCGCGGTGACCGTCGCCGCCCTCGCCGCGATCGAGTCCCTCCTCTCGGCCCGAGTCGCGGCGAGCCTCGCCGACACGGGCCCTTACGACCCCGATCGCGAGCTCGTGGGGCAGGGGCTCGCGTCGATCGGATCCTCGCTGTTCGGCGGCATGCCGGCGACCGGCGCGATCGCGCGCACGGCTGTGAACGTCCGATCCGGTGGTCGCAGCCGTGTGGCCGCGATCACGCACGCGATCGTCCTCCTGCTGGTCGTGCTCGTCGCCGCCGGCCCTGTCGGACAGATCCCGCTCGCCGCCCTGTCCGGCGTGGTGATGGTCACCGCCGTACGCATGGTGCACGTCGACACGGTCCGCGCGATCCTGCGCTCCACGCGAGCGGATGCCGCGGCATTCGTGGCCACAGCGGTGATCACCGTCTCGTTCGACCTGATCGTCGCGGTGATCATCGGCGTGGCATTCGCCGGTTTCTTCGCGTTGCGCGGCATGTCGCGTGCTTCGCGAGTGCGGCGGGAGGACGTGCGCGGGCCCTCGCAGCCGGGCGACGAGCGCATCGCCATCCTCCGCTTCGACGGGCCGCTCTCCTTCACCTCCTCCGACCGGATCTTCGCCGAGGTCGGCGCCGTCCGCGATGTGTCGGTCGTCGTCATGCGGATGAGCCAGCTCGAACTCGTCGACGCCACCGGTGCACACATGCTGGGCGAGGTCGTGCAGTCCCTGGAACGTCGCGGCATCACCGTCCTCATCAAAGGCGTCCAGCCCCGCCACGAGGACCTGTTCCGCACGGTGGGCGTCCTCGACGCGCTCCGCCATCACAAACACCTGTTCACAGACCTCCCGGCCGCCATCGACCACGCCCGCAGCCACGTGCGGCGGGAAACGGCGACCGCGTAGGCTGGATGGGTTGCCGTCGGCGCCAGCAGCGCCGGACGGTCCCGATCACCCCTCACCCCTGGGAGTACCGCAGTGCCTGGAGAGAACCTCACCCGCATCGAGGCGCAGACGCGCCGCGCGATCGTCGACACGCAGTCCTACGACATCGCTCTCGACGTGACGCGCGGACCGGAGGTGTTCGGCTCCCGCACGGTCGTGCGTTTCACCGCGGTCGAGGGCGCCTCGACGTTCATCGATCTGATCGCCCGCGACATCCGCGAGATCACGCTCAACGGCGTCTCCCTCGACGCATCGGCCTTCGTCGACTCGCGCATCGCCCTGGAGGGCCTTCAGGCCGACAACGAGCTCATCGTCGACGCCGACTGCCTGTACACGAACACCGGTGAGGGCCTGCACCGCTTCGTCGACCCGGTCGACGGCGAGGTGTACCTCTACTCGCAGTTCGAGGTGCCCGACTCCCGTCGTGTCTTCGCTGTGTTCGAGCAGCCCGATCTGAAGGCGACGTTCCGCTTCACGGTGACCGCGCCCGCTGCCTGGAAGGTGGTCTCCAACTCCCCCACTCCCGAGCCCCTGCCGGGCGACGACGGCGCCGCCATCTGGGCCTTCGAGCCGACGCCGCGCATCTCCTCCTACATCACCGCGATCGTCGCCGGTCCGTACGAGGCGACCTTCAGCGAGCTGACCAGCGCCTCGGGCGCGGTGATCCCGCTCGGGGTCTACGGCCGCAAGAGCCTCTGGCAGCACCTCGACGCGGACTACATCTTCGACAAGACGCGCCAGGGCTTCGCCTACTACGAGGACAAGTTCGGGGTTCCGTACCCGTTCGCCAAGTACGACCAGCTGTTCGTCCCCGAGTTCAACGCGGGCGCGATGGAGAACGCCGGCGCGGTGACCTTCACCGAGACGTACGTCTTCCGCAGCAAGGTGACGGATGCCGTCAAGGAGCGCCGCGTCGTCACCATCCTCCACGAGCTCGCACACATGTGGTTCGGCGACCTCGTCACGATGAAGTGGTGGAACGACCTGTGGCTCAACGAGTCGTTCGCCGAATGGGCGTCGACGATCGCGACCGCGGAGGCCACCGAGTGGACCGAGGCGTGGACGACCTTCAACGCGATGGAGAAGAGCTGGGCCTACCGTCAGGACCAGCTGCCGTCGACCCATCCGGTCGTCGCCACCATCAACGACCTCGAGGACGTCCAGGTCAACTTCGACGGCATCACGTACGCCAAGGGCGGCTCGGTGCTCAAGCAGCTCGCCGCGTGGGTCGGCATCGACGCCTTCTTCGCCGGCGTCGGCCAGTACTTCCAGAAGCACGCCTTCGGAAACACCGAACTGTCCGACCTCCTCGTCGAGCTCGAGGCGACGAGTGGCCGCGACCTGTCCAGCTGGTCGCAGAAATGGCTGGAGACGGCGGGGGTCAACACGCTGGCGCCGGAGCTGCGCGTCGCCGCCGACGGGGTCATCTCCCGTTTCGCCGTCGTACAGACCGCGCCGGCCGACTACCCGACGATCCGGCCGCACCGCCTGGGCGTCGGCTTCTACTCCCTGGACGGCGAGGCGCTCGTACGTACGCACCACGTCGAGCTCGACGTGGACGGCGACCTCACCGAGGTGCCCGAGCTGGTCGGCGAGCGTCAGCCCGACCTGATCCTGCTCAACGACGAGGACCTCGCGTACGCGAAGATCCGTCTCGACCCGCGGTCGCTGACGACGGCCATCGACCACCTCGCCCGCATCAGCGATCCGCTCGCACGGTCGCTCGTCTGGGGCGCGGCATGGGATCAGACGCGGGATGCCGAGGCCTCGGCATCCGATTACATCGATCTCGTGCTGCGCAACATCGGATCCGAGACCGAGTCCACGACCATGCGCACGACGCTCGGGAAGCTGCAGTTGGCTGCGAACGCGTATGTCGCCCCGGACAAGCGCGAGGCGGCGCGCGTGCGGGTCGCCGACGGTCTATGGGCCCTCGCGGAGGCGGCAGAGGGCGGCAGCGACAGCCAGCTGCAGTTCGTCACCGCGTTCGCCTCCGCGGCCACCACGGCCCCGCAGTGGGAGCGCGTGCGCGCGCTCCGCGACGGCGAGAGCACGC
>CANSLE010000107.1 GCA_947647645.1 uncultured Microbacterium sp. | reverse complement strand
GCCGTCCCCGCGATCATTCAGCTCCACCGTTGGATCACGCGAGGAGTCGATGGCGGCAGCGATGCGGGCGGCCTCGATCAAAAACCGATCAGCGAGTGGATGCGGGAGCGGATCCCCTCCGCGCGCCTGCGGCGGATCATCGCCGCTGTCGTGCGTGACGTGTTCTGCCGTGAGCCCGGCGACGTCTCGATGCTCGCGCTGGTGACCGCGGTACGCGGGGCCGGCGGGCTCGGCGCCATGGTCGGGTTCGACGGCGGCTCCCAGCAAGACCTCTTCATCGACGGCGCCGACCGCATCCCCCACCTCTGGGCGAGAGATCTCGAGGTCCGCACCGAAGCACCCGTTGTCGCGATCGGAACGGGCTCCACCGGAGCACGCGTGCGCCTGGCCGGGGGCGCCACGCTCGCCGCAAAGGAGGTCATCGTGGCCGTCCCGCCCGCGCAGGCCCGGAAGATCGCGTTCGAGCCCGGGCTATCACCGCGCCGTCGTCATCTGCTGGACACTCTCGTCATGGGTCGTGTCGTGAAGGCCTTCGCTGTCTACGATCGCCCTTTCTGGCGCGACCTCGGCCTGTCCGGATCCATCCTCATGACAGGCGGACCGGCATCGCTTGTCGCCGATGTCTCCCCACCCCACGGTCCCGGGCACCTCTGCATCCTCGCTGCCGGACGAGACGGCGACCGGCTCGCCGCGCTCCCCGCCGAGGCGCGTCGACGCACGATGCTGCACGTGCTCGAGCGCGCCTTTGGTGCGCGTGCGGGTGAGCCGGTGCGGTGGATCGAGAAGATCTGGATGGACGACCCTTGGATCGGCGGCGGCTACGCCGCGGTCCCACCGGTCGGCGGGCTCGGCCCTGCACATCCAGAGGCCGTGGATCCCGCCTCGCGTCTCGCCTGGGCGGGAACCGACATGTCCGTCGAATGGTGGGGGTACTTCGAAGGGGCGGTCCGTGCCGGCGAACGTGCCGCCGCTGAGGTGCTTGGACGGATCTGACGGCTGGTGCAGCATCGGGCTGCCGACCCGACTCTGAGCCCGTCCTTATGGTGCCGTGAAAGGGTGGTCGACCAGAGCGCCTGCACCGCAGGGCGGTTGAGCGGTGTGAAGGAGTGCTGAATGGCGTGGTGTCGAGGAGCAGGTCCATGGTGAGGGCAGACGCCCGTGGGGCGAAGCCCACTCGCGCGGATACCAGACAATCGCAGCATCTGGAGGCGATCTCCGCTGCGAAGGCCGCGCTCCCGACGATCGATGACGCGGCGCTTTCGAGCACCGGTCTGACCGCGGCGCAGGTCGCCGCGCGCCAGCGAGCCGGCCTCGACAACGTCTCGCCCGATCACTCAAGCCGCACGGTGGGGCAGATTCTTCGCGCGAACCTGTTCACCCTCTTCAACGTCGTGCTGGGGATCTGCCTCGTCGTCGTGCTTGCGGTCGGGAACTGGCGGGACGCGCTGTTCGGGGTGATCTTGATTGCGAACATCGTGATCGGGGTCACGCAGGAGTACCGCGCGAAACGCACCTTGGATCGTCTGGCTGTGCTCAACGCCCCACATGCCCGCGTCCTCCGTGACGGGCAGGTGCGTGAGATCGCGGTCTCAGAGGTCGTGTACGACGACGTGTTGGCCCTGCGAGTCGGTGACCAGATACCGGCCGATGCGGTGCTTCTGCGCGTGGACGGACTGGAGGTCGACGAGTCCCTCCTCACGGGGGAGTCGGACCCGATCGACAAGGTGCCCGGTGATCGGGTGCTTTCGGGCTCCGCGGTTGTCGCGGGGGTCGGTGCAGCCCGGGTGGATCGCGTGGGTGCTGAGTCGTTCGCGTCCCGTATCGCAGCGGAGGCGAAGCGCTTCTCCCTGGTTTCCTCGGAGATCCGTGCCTCGATCAACCGCATCATCCTCTATGTGACGTGGGCTCTGATCCCGATCATCCTGCTGATCGTCAACAGTCAGATGCAGGCGGGCGGCGGCTGGCAGAATGCGCTGAGCAGCGGTCTGTGGAAGGAGGCGCTGGTCTCCGCGGTGGCAGCCATCGTGGCGATGATCCCCGAGGGGCTGGTGCTGCTGACGAGCATCTCGTTCGCGCTTGCCGCGGTGTCCCTGGCGCGGCGCCAGGTGCTCATCCAGGAGTTGCCCGCCGTGGAAGGGCTCGCCCGTGTCGACGTGGTCTGCTTGGACAAGACGGGAACTCTCACCGAAGGCTCCCTCCAGTTCGACGAGGAGATCCCGCTGGCAGAGGTCGCCGGTTCCCGCCGGGTGCTCGCGTGGGTGGGCGCGGACGAGAACGCGAATGCGACGGCGGCGTCGCTGCGCTCGGTGTTCACCGATCTTCCTCGTTCGGATGCGGCGGGAACGGTACCGTTCAACAGCGCACGCAAGTGGAGCGCGGTCACCTTCGGGGACCCTGAGGCAGCCGGAGCTGCCGGGGAGCCCGCGTCGGGTTGGTGGGTGCTCGGTGCCCCAGAGTTGGTCCTGCACGGTTCGTCCGCGCACGCGGCCGAGATCTCCCGGGCGGCTGAGATCGCGGGTCAGGGCCTCCGGGTACTGGTCCTTGCGCACACCGCCGAACCGCTGGTCGATGATGACCTCCCCGGCGGGTTGGTGGCCGTGTCTCTGCTCACGTTCCGCGAGCACGTCCGAGCGGATGCCGCCGAGACGCTCGCGTACTTCCGTGAGCAGGGGGTGGGGCTGCGAGTCATCTCCGGCGACAACCCGCGCACGGTCGCCGCCGTGGCGCGCGAGGTGGGTTTCGAGGCGGTCGGAACCGGCTATGACGCGCGGTCCCTTCCCGAGGACATCGACGAGCTCGGCGAGGTGCTCGAACGCGAGCACGTGTTGGGGCGTGTCACCCCTGAGCAGAAGAAGGCCATTGTTCTCGCCCTGCAGAAGCGCGGACACGTCGTCGCGATGACCGGTGACGGCGTGAATGATGCGCTGGCCTTGAAGAATGCCGACATCGGTATCGCGATGGGCTCCGGGGCGGCGGCGACGAAGGCGGTCTCGCGTCTGGTGCTGCTTGATGGGCGCTTCTCCCGGCTTCCCGGAGTCGTGGCCGAAGGGCGCAGGGTGATCGCGAACGTCGAACGCGTCGCCAACCTGTTCCTGACCAAGACGGCCCAGGCGGTCACGATCTCTCTCATCGTCGGAATCCTGCTGTGGCAGTACCCCTTCCTGCCTCGCCAGCTGTCGTTCGTGAGCGCGCTCACCATCGGCATACCGGCGTTCTTCCTCGCGCTGATGCCGAACAAGCGTCGTTACCGTTCGGGCTTCCTCAAACGGGTGCTGTTCTTCTCCATCCCCACGGGCATGATCATCACCGCCTCGATCCTGGCCGTATACAGTTTCGCGATGTTCGGTCCTGACGGGGGCGCCGTCGTCGACGGCAGGCTCGCGGCCGCACGCACCGGCGCGACGCTCGCCATCCTGCTGCTGTCCTTGTGGGTGCTGACGGTGTTGGCGAGGCCGCTCGACCGGTGGCGTCTGCTCATCGTCGCGTCGATGCTCGCGCTGACGGCTCTGGTGTTCCTCGTGCCCTTCGCGCGCGACTTCTTCGCGCTGTCGCTGCCGAGCGGCGTGCTTCTGCTGGCCACCCTCGGCGTGGTCCTGGTCGGCGGCGCCCTCATCGAGACGCTCTATCTCCTACTCAAACGTCACGGCCTCGTGTCCGAGCGCGAGTGAAGCCCGCCCGCTCACCTGCCGCCCAGGCGTCGCTGCGGATCGCCTGGTCTGGCCCGAGCCGGGAGAGGACGGGGCGCACGATCTCCGGGACTGCGCTCCCGTCCCTCCGGCGGTCCGGCGAGGCGACGGACCGGCGAGCCCGGCTAGCTGTTCGCGCGTTTACGCGGCTTGACGAAAGAAGCGGTCGTTTCGCTCTTCTCGCGCTTCGCGGCGCGCTTCTCCTTGAGTGTCTGTTTCGCGGGCTTCTTGGCATTCTTCGCAATGGGCGTCTTGCCGGCCATGTCGCTTCCCCTCAAATGGTTCTGGTTGGCGGACGGTGACCCTCGACCATAGCCCGCTCCGAGAACAAAGTCACTTCCGCATCCCGGCCTGATCTCGGTGAAGACGCAGCGACCGGACAGCGCGTCCGAGGCGGCCCGGTATCCGCTCGCCTCACGGCCCTGGCGGTAGGACGGCGTCTCCTCCCGGGCGGTCATCGACGCGCTTGATCGTCCGCACCACCGGTAGGCGGCAATCGGGCGGTCCAGACGAGGCGGGTGCCGCCGTCGTCGCCGGGTTCGATGTCGCATCGTCCCGCGCGCGCTTCGGCGCGTCGGCGAAGGTTCAGCAGACCGCTCGTGGGGCGGGCGTGGCGCATGCCCCGGCCGTCGTCGGAGACCACCACGGTGACGGCGGAGCGGTCGAGCACCACGTCGAGCCGGGCGTGGGTCGCCTGGGCGTGCCGGGCGACGTTGGCGAGAGCCTCCCGGGCGACGGCGGCAATGTCGTCGAGCAGCTCGGGGTCGTGATCGGCGTAGTGGATGCCGGAGAGGGTGAGGACAGGGTCGAACCCGAGGGAGCGGGACTGTTCCTTGACGATCTCCAGCAGGCGGTGGTGAAGCGGGGCGCGCTGTTGGATCGGCGCGCGGAGCTGGAAGACCGTCGCCCGGATCTGTGCGATCGCGTCGTCGAGGACGTCGACCGTCTCGAGGACCCGGCTTCGCGCGGTCGCGGGGGAGATGGTCGGGGCGACACGCTGCAGACTCATGCCCGTGGCGAACAGCACCTGGATGACGTGGTCGTGAAGGTCCGCGGCGATCCGGGCGCGATCGTCGGCGAGGTGGGCGAGTTCTCGTTCCTTTCGCGCGTGGTCGAGCTCGATCGCCACCCCGATGTAGCTGGTGAAGCCGATCAGCTGCTGCAGCTCGTCGTCCACGAACGCGGGACGCCCCGGCAGCCGTGCCAGGCTCAGCGCACCCGTGGCCTGATGGCCGCTGGTGAGAAGAGGTGCGGTCATGGCTGTACTGATGTGCCCTGACCGCCACGGTCGGTGCACGGCCGCGGTCGCGCGCTCGTCGAAGAGCACGGGCGTGGCGTCCGCGATCGCGCGGCCCACCAATGATGTCTCCAGATCGATGGGGGTGCCGGAGGCGGGGGCATCGGGGCCCACGCTGGACACGACCGTCCAGCCGTCCCCGGTGTTCAGGACAATGCTGGCCAGGTCGGCTCCGCCGGCGGTCAGCGCGTGGCGCAGCACGATGTCCAGCGGCGACTCGGCCTGCGGTGCCAAGAGCTGCTGGGCGACCTGGGCGGAGGCATTCAGCCAGTTGCGTTGCCGTTCGGATCTCTCGTAGAGGCGCGCGTGCTCGATGGCGACGCCCGCTTTGGCGGCCAGCGCGACCACCAGTTGCTCGTCGTCCTTGGTGAATCGCCCGGTCATGCTCTCGGCGAGGTAGAGATTCCCGAACACGCGATCCTCGATCCGGATCGGCACGCCCAGGAAGCTGCTCATCGGCGGGTGATGGGCGGGGAAGCCGACGGCGCCGGGGTGCTCGGTGAGATCGTTCAGGCGGATCGGTTCCGGGTGGCTGATCAGCATCCCCAGCACCCCCTCGCCGCGCGGCGCGGCGCCGATGCGGCCGACGACGTCCGCGGGCATCCCGACGTGGATGAACTGCTCCAGCCCGCCGCCCTCGCCGATGACGCCCAGCGCGGCGTATTCGGCGCCCACGAGGTCGCGCGCGGCGTGGACGATGTGGCGGAGCACGACCGGCAGGCGCAGGTCCGCGGTGACCGCGGCGTCGGCGAAACCGAGCCACCGCGGGTCGTCGTCCCGGTCTGCGGTGTCGCTGTCTCGTCTTTCGCGATCCATGGCGAGCCTCCCTGCTGGTCAGTCACCGGGGAGCACACCGTCACCTCGATGTCGGCGGGGTCCGGGCGCGAAATCAACTAGGCGCAACCAGCCTATCCCCGCGCTCGCCGGCTCGCCGACGACCACGGGTGGCACATCGCCCCCCCCCGATGGCGACGGGTGGCGTCGTGTGGTGCCCTCCCCTCGTCGGCGGGGGCGGTTGTCACCCGGGGGACGCGGTCATCGACAAAGAGCACACCGTCGGCTTCCCGCTGATGCTCCCGGCCGGGTTCACGGGCAGGGAGGCCACGGGACCTTCGGCCCTCACGGCCGAGCCGGGCGCGGCGTGTACTGGGAGCGCATGTGGGAGGGACACAGCATGAACAGCTGGACAGCCGACTTCTCAGGGCGCACCGTCATCGTCACCGGCGCGGGTTGGGGGATCGGGCGGGCCACGCTCGCGCGTATCGTCGCCGATGACGGCGCGATCGTGGTGGTCGACCTGTCACGAGAGCGGCTGAACGCGGTCAGCGCCGCGTTCGGGCACCGCGTGCGCGGTGTGACGGGCGACCCGGGTCCGGTCGCCCCCACCATCGAGGCGCCCTTCCTGTCGGAGTGGGCGCATCAGCGGCTCGGCCCGATCATTCAGACCACCGCCCCGGCTGTGGCGCAACCCGCGCAGCTCGCCGCGGCGAGCGCCTGGCTGCTCAACGACGAGGCGCCCGACGTATCGGGAGCGCTCCTCCCCGTCGACGGCGGAGGGGACGCGGTGTGACCATGACCGTCCCTGTTCCCGACCCCCGCCCCGCCGGCCCGCCCGACACGGCAGCAGACCCTGCCGACGCGCTCGTGGAGAAGCTGCCCACCGCGGAGTGCTGGCGGCTGCTGGAGCAACACACGCTGGGACGGTTGGCCGTCGAGGGCACAGACGGGGTCCCCGACGTGTTCCCGGTGAACTACCTGGTGCACAGCGGCGAGGTGTACATCCGGTCCGCCCCGGGCGGCAAGCTCGTGGACATCGCCGCCCGCCCGGTTGCAGCGTTCGAGGTCGACGGGGAGAGCGCCGCGCGCCGCTGGAGCGTGGTGATCCGCGGCACCGCGCAGCAGGTCGAGGCAGATCCGCAGACGCGGGAGTCCGGCATCCTCGCGCTGACGTCCTGGAGCCCGACCCGCAAGCAGCACGTCATCCGGCTCACACCGTCCACCGTCACCGGTCGGCGATTCCACCGGCGGCTCCCCGATGTCCGTCCGCATGCCGCGGCCCCCCTGAGCGGTCCCGGCCCGGCGTCAGTCGGCGTCCCGCCAGCTGATGAAGCGAGCAAGCCGCTTCCGATCCCGCACTTCCCGCCGCTGCGGGAGGACTGATCCGCGCCTCGGGGGGAAGCGAACAGCCTGCTCCGCGGGCGGGAACCGCGCACGGGGTCTCGCATCCGGTGGTTCCGCGGTGTTCACTCCGCAGGGGTCGCCGGATCGGCGGTGCGGGCGTCGGTGGGCTTCGGTGCGTGCATGATGAGCACCGGGCAGTGGGCGTGCGCGGCGCACGCGGCGCTCACGGACCCCAGCAGCAGCCCCACGAATCCGCCGTGGCCACGGCTGCCGACCACGAGCATGGACGCGTGCGCGCTCTGCTGGATCAGCACCCGGGCGGCGGACCCCTGCAGCACCGTCTGCGCGAACCGTGAGGGTGGTTCGCCGTGGAAGACCTGCTCGACGGCACCCGCGAGGGCCCTCTCCGCGTCGTTGCGCGGCGACCAGTCGGGGAGCGGGTAGTACGTGTCGAGCATCACCGGGTACTCCCAGGTCGTGATCGCCTCGAGTGGTACGTCCAGTGCGGCGGCGAGCTGCGCGGCACGATCACGCGCCGCGATGGAGGACGCGGATCCGTCGACCCCGACGATGATGCGAGTCGATTCCGTGGTATCGGTCATGCCCCCATCGTCCCGCCCGCACCGGTCGCGCGATAGGGCCGAAGGTCACATCCGCCTCCTGCGCCGGGTC
>CANSLE010000106.1 GCA_947647645.1 uncultured Microbacterium sp. | reverse complement strand
ACGCCGCGCCGTCGACGCCGCGGCGTCGCGTGAGCCTGCGGGCCGAGGCCCAGGTGCCGACCTCGCACGGCTCGTTCCGGTTCCTCGCCTACAAGGACCGCGTCACCGGCACCGATCACATCGCCGTCGTGTCCGGCGACCTCACCGAGGACGCCCCGCTCGTGCGTGTGCACTCGGAGTGCCTGACCGGTGAGGCCTTCGGCTCCCTCAAATGCGAGTGCGGCCCGCAGCTGGATGCCGCGCTGGACCGCATCGACAAGGACGGGGGCGTCGTGATCTACATGCGGGGCCACGAGGGTCGCGGCATCGGTCTGATCAACAAGCTCCGTGCCTACAGCCTGCAGGAGCGCGGCCTCGACACGGTCGACGCCAACCTCGCACTGGGGCTCCCCGCCGACGCCCGCGACTACGCGGCGGCCGGCGGCATCCTCGCCGACCTCGGCGTGGAGCGGATCCGCCTGCTGACGAACAATGCCGACAAGGTGAAGCAGCTGAGAGAGCTCGGGCTCGATATCGTCGAGCAGGTGCCGCTGCTCGTCGGCGTCGGCGCCAACAACCACCAGTACCTGGCCACCAAGCGCGATCGCATGGGCCACATCATCAGCGCGGACGAGCTCGACGCCGCTCTCGCGCACAGCACGGAGGAGCACGCATGAGCGGCCACGGAGCCCCCCAGACCGTCCCGATCGATGCGACCGGCCTGCGCGTCGTCGTCATCGCCGGTCTCTGGCACGACGTCATCACCGACGGCCTCATCGCCGGCGCGGAGCGGGTGCTCTCGGCATCCGGCGCGCAGTGGAGCCTCGAGCGGGTCCCCGGCTCGTTCGAGCTGCCAGTCGCCGCGAAGACCGCGCTCGAGACGGGCGCCGATGCCGTCGTCGCCCTCGGCGTGATCATCCGCGGCGGCACGCCCCACTTCGAGTTCGTCTCGTCCGCCGCCACCGACGGTCTCACCCGCGTCGCCCTCGACACCGGCAAGCCGGTCGGGTTCGGGGTGCTCACCCTGGACGACGAGCAGCAGGGCATCGACCGGGCAGGTCTCCCCGGCTCGAAGGAGGACAAGGGCGCGGAAGCGGCGGATGCCGCGCTGCGCACGGCCCTGCTGGTGCGGCGCCTGCGCGGCTGAGGACTGCTCTCACCGCACGAACAGCTGTACCTGCGCTCGTCCGGGCGGGGCGTCCCATCCCTGTGCGAAGAGGGTCTCGCCGCGCCAGCGGACGACGCCGCCCCATGCGAGGGTCCCGCCGGGGGCCAGTTCGATCTGCGTGAACGGATCGTCCAGCCGGTACAACGCCTGTCCGGCCCGCCAGCGACCGTCGTTCTCGTAGAAGAAATCGAGCACGAGGCGGTCGTCCACGACGATCGCGGTCGCGACCTCGTGCAGGGCGTCTCCGAACCCGGTGAGGTCCAGGTAGTCGCGGGGCGCGAACCGCCAGGAGACGAGATCGTCCGAACGGCCCACGTGCATGACCCCGTCGCATCCCTCGGAGAGGTACATCAGATACTCGCCCCCGATCCGCACGGCGTTGCCGTCGAGGTCACGTGGGATGACTGCCCCCTTCGCCCACAGACGCGTGAGCGCACGGTCGACGACACGTCCGAGCTTCGTCCAGGTGCGCAGGTCGGTCGACTCGGCGACCATGATGTCGCAACCGACGTCTCCCACGGGATAGCCCGGCGACGGATGCCGAGCACGCTCGTCGTCGGTGACGGCGAAGACACCGTTGTAGAAGAGCAGGTAGCGCCCGTCCGCGCGGTAGATCTTCGGGTCCTCGACACCGAGGTCCTCACCGTCGATGGTCGGCCAGACGATCGGGTTGCGCGGGTCGTCGCTCCACGTGCCGTCGGGACCGAGCACCGCATGTCCGATACGCGAGGCCAGGGACTCCTTGGCCGGCGAGGCGCGATAGAACAGATGCAGCCTCCCGTTGTCACCCGCTTCGGGCAGCAGCGACGAGTTGATCAGCGACGCGACCTCCCAGCCGATGTCCCAGGGGTCCCGCCATGCGCACCCGTCGAACCGGTACGCCGGCTTCTCCGTGAACGGGCCGATCTGCCAGTCCCGCGGCACGTCGAACTGCGCCAGGAACGTGTGCTCGGAGAGGGCATCCGTCTGGGGGTTGTCCTGCGCGCGGGCACGGGCCAGGGCCGCGCGTTGCGACGTGACCGTCGGTGGCGTCGGTGTCCGCGTCACGATGCCCGCCGCATCAGCTCGGCGACGCCGATCCGGCTGTCGGCCATGCCGTAGAAGACGTAGTCGCGCCCGTCGATGCGTTCCACGGCCGTGGGGAAGACCACGTTGGCGACCACCCCGTCCCGCTCCCCGTCGGTCTGGGGCGTCATGATCGGCGTCGGGGTGCGGACGATGACGCGGGACGGGTCCTGCGCGTCGAGCACCATCGCACCGACCGCGTAGCGCACGTCCGGCTGTGGCGTGAAGGCGCTGCCCGCGATCGTCCCCGACACGCCGTGGTACATCAGCAGCCATCCCTCGGGCACGCGCAACGGCGCCGGCCCCGCCCCGATCTTCAGGCTTTCCCAGTCCTGCTCGGGGCCTGCCAGGAATCGGTGGCCGCTCGGACGGGTGAGCACCGCGGGATCGCGGCGCACGTCGTCGAGGGGGATGTAGGAGATCCAGATGCTGGGGCGGCGCTCCGCGACGCTCGGGGGCAGCCGCACGTCGTGATCGGGTCGCACGAAGCTGAGATCCCACATCGGGCGGTGCAGCATCGCGATCGACGGTGTCGCGTCGGGAGCGGGGACGACCTCGGGGAAGAAGACGACATCCTTGTTCGGGAAGAGGGTCAGATCCAGGTCGAGGGCGTCATCATACGCGAACTGCACGGGGCCGAGTCGGCGCCAGGAACGAGCGTCCTCGGAGACGGCGAGAGCGGTACGGGGTCCGGTCGGACCGAAGGCGACGTAGGTCATCACGAACAGGCCGAGCGCGTCGATGCGCGTGATCCGCGGGTCCTCGGTGCCGCCATGGCGACCGCCAGACTCCCACGTGCGCTCGGGCTCGAGGGCGATGCCGTCGCGGCGCACGCGGCGGGGCACCGCGCCTCGCCCGTCGGGCTCGAGTTCGACCTCGACGCGGCCGATCCGGGAGTAGTTGCCCTCCGCGACGAGACGAGGGAACATCCAGACGCGTCCCTCTGCGTCGGTCGCGACGGCGGGGTTCAGCACGCCCTCCGCCTCTTCGGGGTGGCGCGGGTCGGGCGCCATCAGGACGCCGAGCCGACGGATGTCGTACGGGATGGCGGATGCCGTGGAGACGGCGATCGAGGTCATGATGCAGCTTTCGGTCTCGGGAGGGGCGGGCGGGTCAGCCCTTGACAGATCCCACGACGCCGCCGACCAGGTAACGCTGGAGGAAGACGTACGCCGCCAGCAGCGGCGCCGCGACGATCATCGTGGCGGCCGCCAGGAGCGGCCAGTTATTCGTGTATGTGCCCTTGAAGGCGTACAGCCCGAGCGAGATCGGGCTCTTGGCCGGATCCGAGAGCAGGATCGTGGCGAGGATGATGTCGTTCCACACCCCGATCGCCTGCAGGATGAACACGGTCGCGAGAGCCGGGCGTGCCATCGGGATGACGAAGGTCACGAGGTAGCGCCCGTACCCGCATCCGTCGACCGCGGCAGCCTCGTCCAGCTCGAACGGGATGGACTTGATGTACCCGGCCAGCAGGATCGGTCCGATGCCCACGCCCGCGGCCATGATCGCGATGTAGCCGATCTGGGTGTTGTAGAGCCCCAGTCGCAGCAGCAGCTGGAACTGCGTGATCAGAGCGTTCGGGAGGAACAGGAGAAGGACGAACAGGAGGTTCCACAGTCGCGGATGCCGGACGTACGACCGTGCCACCGGGTAGGCGAGCACGAGCGCGACGGCCGTGCCGATCGTCGCCGATGCCACCGTGTACAGCACGCTGTTGGCCAGGTACGCGCCGAAGTTCCCCTGGACCCACGCGTCAGCGAAGTTGCCCCACTGCGGATCGGTGACGACCGCGCCGGGGTCGGCGAAGAACGCGCCGCCGGACTTCAACGAGGTGTTGAGGAGGAAGGCGAGCGGGAAGAGGTAGCAGATGGCGACGAGGACGAGCATCGCGTAGGACGCGACCCTGCCGACGGTCAGCGGACGCCGCCGCCGGGGGACGCGGACCGGGCGGGCGTGCAGAGCGGTCACAGCCGGGCCTCCCTTCTGCGCAGGTACCACATCACCAGAAGCGAGGCGATGCCGACGATGAAGAACTGGATGACGGAGATGGTCGCCGCATACCCCTGCGACTGGCCCATCCCGCTCGTGGTCG
This sequence comes from uncultured Microbacterium sp., assembly GCA_947647645.1. GTDB lineage: Bacteria > Actinomycetota > Actinomycetes > Actinomycetales > Microbacteriaceae > Microbacterium. The sequence goes on along the minus strand of CANSLE010000106.1, from coordinate 3,525 downwards.
ACCCGCCGAACGCCTGCGCGAAGATCGCGAGCGAGAGGAGCTGGGTCGCGGGGTTGTTCGGCCCGGTGAGCACGTACGCGAGCTGATAGCTCTGGAGCGAGCCGACGATCGCGAGCAGCACGTTGGCGGTGACCGAGGGGGCCAGCAGCGGGATCGTCACGAGTCGCAGCCGCTTCCATCCGTCGGCGCCGTCGAGAGCGGCGGCCTCGTAGAGCTCCTCGGGGATCGACTGGAGCCCGGCGAGGTAGATGACCACGGCGACGCCCAGGCCCGCCCAGATCTGCACGAAGATGACCAGGGCCAGCGCGAGCGAGGGATCGCCGAAGAACGCCGAGTCCGCTCCGAACCACGACCAGATCGTCGCCGCCGGCCCCGCGGAGGGGTTGAAGAACAGCGACCAGATGAGACCGATGACCGTCACCCCGAGGATCGTCGGGAGGAAGACGAGCGCCCGGGTGAACGTGCGACCACGGAGCTTGGTGTTCAGCAGCACCGCGATTCCGAGGGCGAGGACGTTGATCACGATCGTCGAGACGACCGCGTAGACGAGGGTGTTCTGCAGCGCGTTGAGGTTGTAGCCCAGCTTGGCCGCAGAGAAGAACCGCGCGTAGTTCTCGACGCCCACGAAGCGGACGGGGATGCCCGGAAGTCCGCGGATGTCCGTGAACGAGATCGCGAACACCGCGACGGCGGGGACGATCGCGAAGATCGCGAGGACGGCGGCGCCCGCGCTCATGCTCACGCGCATGGAGGTGCGGCGCCCGAAGGGGAAGGTGCTCATACCGGTCCTTTGGAGTGGGTGCGGGCGGCAGCCGGGGCCGCCACCCGCACCGCGGAGGGGCAATCGGTCAGAAGGCGGCCGACCAGGCGGCCTGCGCCTGGTTCGCGGCATCCTGCACGGACATCGTGCCGAGAGGCGCGATCGCGGTGTAGTTGAAGGGGAACACCGCGGCGGGGCCCGCGTTCTGGTTCGAGACCCAGATGGTGTCCCACGCAGGCGAGAACGTAGAGGTGTACGTCGAGATGCCGTCGAGGAAGGTGCTCGCGGTGATGTTCGGCTGCGCGGGCGCGAAGCCGGTCGTCGCCACGAAACCCGCATACACCGAGGGGTCGGAGAAGAAGGCGAGATAGGCGAGCGCGGCCGCCTTGTTCGGTGCGCTCGACGCGGCAGCGAGGCGCAGCTCGACCTTGCCGGCGAGGGTGGAGTTGTCGGCGGCGTTGTCGCTCGCCGGCAGCGGGAAGTAACCGACGTCGAACGTGCTGCCCACGGCGGCCGCGATCGTGGTCTGGTTCCACGTGCCGTCGATCGTCATCGCGAAGTCGCCGGCCGCGAACCCTGCCGGAATCGCGTCGTAGCCGACCCCGGCGAAGTTCTTCTGCGCCATGGAGTAGAGGCTGTTGACCCGATCGAGCACCTTGAGCTGGATGCCGTCGTTCAGGCGGAGCGTGTTGTTCCAGAGGCCCGTGGCGAGGGCGGTCTTGTCGTCCACCGTCGGGTAGAGGCCCTGCACCGACGCGAGCATCGTGAGTCCCGCGGGCCAGCTGTCTTTGCCGCCGATACCGAGGGGCGTGATGCCTGCCGCCTGCAGCTTCCCGGCGACCGCCTCGAATTGTGCCCACGTCGCGGGGACATCGAGACCGAGGTCGGCGAACATCTTCTTGTTGTAGTAGACGCCGGAGTAGTAGCTGAGGCCGGTCGGCACGGTGTACTGCTTGCCCTTGTACGTCGTCGCGTCGAGGACTGTCGGGGTGTAGTTCTTCATGAAGGCCTCGTCGGTGAGGTCCACGAAGAGGCCGGCGTCGGCGGCCACGTTGTCATCGCTGGCGGAGACGTCCTTCGCGAAGGCGGGAACGTTGCGAGGCTGCGCGAGCGTCACGTCGACGTTGCCGGCTGTCAGGCGCGACGAGCGCGTGGAGTTGAAGTTCTCGTTCGGGACGGCGCTGAACTCGACCTTCACATCGGGGTACTTCTTCATGAAGGCCTCATTGACCTCAGCGAAGGCCTTGTCCGAGCCCGACGAGCTGGAGACGAGGATCTGCAGCGTCCCGGAGACGTCGCCACCGGCGCCGCCGGCCGCGTTCGACGAGCATGCCGTGATGGTGGCGAGTGCGAGGGCGGTGACGCCGATCGCGGCGGTCGCGCGTGCGGTGTGTGTGAGCATGTCACTCCTTCGTGAATGAACCGAAACGTTTCAGTTATTTCGGTGTTTGTACTTTAGACTCACGATGATGAAGAACACAAGCGCGACAGAGCCCTTTCGCTCCCCCGGTTCCGCCCGGGCGACGATCATCGACGTCGCCCGGGCGGCCGGGGTCGCGCTGAGCTCGGCATCCGCCGCCCTCAATGATCGGCCCGGGGTCTCCGACGCCACCCGCGCCCGCATCAAGGAGGTCGCCGCGGAACTCGACTACGTCCCGTCGATGCGCGGGAAGTCGCTCTCCAGCCAACGCGCGTTCGCCGTGGGCTTGGTGGTCGAGCGCCACCCCGACGTGCTCGAGGAGGACCCGTTCTTCGGCGCCTTCATCGGGGGCATCGAGGAGTCGCTGTCGGCGGAGGGGTATGTGCTCGCACTGCTCGTGACCGAGGACGCGCAGGCCACCCACCGGCGCCTCGTAGAGTTGGTCCAGGGGCGACGCGTCGACGGCGTCTTCCTCAACGAGCTGAAGGTCGACGACCCGCGCATCGCACTGCTGCGCGATCTCGGAGTGCCCACCGTGGCCGTCAACCCCGCGGAGCCCGACTTCGCCTTTCCCGCGGTGCATCAGGACGGTGCTGGCGCGATCCGCGACCTCGTGCACACCCTCGCGCGCCTCGGCCACCGCCGCATCGCCCACGTCAGCGGGCCCGACACGTACGCGCACTCCGCGGAGCGTCTGCACGCGTGGCAGGCGGCCATGCGCGGGGAGGGCCTCGAGGCCGACCTCGTCGAGGACGGCAGCTTCACCTACGAAGGCGGGCGACGGGCCGCCGAGATCCTGCTCACGCGCGACGACCGCCCGACCGCCGTGTTCTGCGCCAACGACCAGTCCGCGATCGGATTCCTGAATCGGGCGATCGAGTTCGGGATCTCCGTGCCGGACGCGCTGTCGATCGTGGGCTACGACGGAAACCGGATCGGCGAGTTCGTGAAGCCGCAGCTCGCGACGGTGCAGACCTCACCCCGCCAGCTCGGCCGCGAGGCCGCACGGATGCTCCTCGACGCCGTCACCGGCGGCTCGCCCGAGGACGTCGTGCTGCCGGAGGCGCGCTTCGTCCTGCGCGGCTCCGCCGGCCGCCTCCGCACCCCCTGACGCCGCCCCACCCTGACCTCGCCCCATCCCGGGCCCATCCCTCGGGTTCGCCCCGCGGAGTCGCCCCTCCCCGATGTCGCCCCTCCTGCGGAGGTCGCCCCACGACGCGAGACCGGGAGGTTCAGGCGCGACGGCGACGGCGGCTCCCCAGGACGAGAGCGGCTCCGACGAGAACGAGCAGCACGAGCGGCGCGAGCACGGCCGGGTCGAACGTGCCTCCGGTTCCGGCGAGCG